>QCUW01000006.1 GCA_003210695.1 Prochlorococcus sp. AG-679-P15
ATAAATGGCTAGTTTTACTGTTGGGATTGTTGTTTTTCCAGGTTCTAATTGTGACCGTGATGTCGCTTGGGCTTTGGAAGCTTGTTTAGACATTAAAACCAAATTCTTATGGCACGAATCATCTGATTTAAACGATATTGATTCAATTGTTTTGCCAGGAGGATTTAGTTACGGAGATTATTTAAGATGTGGGGCAATCGCGAGATTTTCCCCATTAATAAATGCCCTATATGATTTTGTTAAAAGCGGTAGACGAGTATTAGGAATATGTAATGGCTTTCAAATTTTGACTGAATCAGGTTTTCTTCCTGGTGCTCTTGTTGCAAATAAAAATCTTAATTTTATTTGTGATGATGTTGATTTGAAAGTGATCACTTCAAAAGGCGGCTGGTTTCAAAAGTTAGATGAAAAACAAACTATAAAATTACCAATTGCTCATGGAGAAGGTCGTTATCATTGTGATCAAGATACTCTAAAAAGACTTGTTGATAATGATTTAATTGCGCTGAAATATAATACAAATCCCAATGGTTCAACTTTTGACATAGCAGGCATAACTAATGAAAAAGGAAATGTTTTAGGATTAATGCCTCATCCTGAACGGGCATGTGATGAATCTATTGGTGGAATAGATGGTCTCTATACTTTAAAGTCATTAATTACATAATAAAAATTACACAATAAAAAAAGGCCTCCTTTTTGGGAGGCCTTTTTAAGACTATTTTAGAGAATTAAACTGTTGCCTTTACTTTTGGATCTAAGTTGCCCTTTGCATATAGATCTGCATAATAATTTGTACTACTTTGTTTGATCTTACTTGCTTGACCTTCGCACCAGAATTGCTTATATCTATCAAGACAAACTTGCTTCATGTATTTTCTAGCAGGTTTATTGAAATGTCTTGGGTCAAAGTTTGCTGTATCCGCAAAAGCAGCTTCTCTAACAGCAGCTGTAAATGCAAGTCTATTATCGGTATCGATATTAACCTTTCTTACCCCGTTTCTAATACCCTCTTGAATTTCTTCAACAGGTACTCCATATGTTTGTGGAATTTCTCCACCATATTTATTAATGATATCTAACCATTCTTGTGGAACGGAACTAGATCCATGCATTACAAGGTGAGTATTTGGAAGAGCTTTATGGATTTCAGCAATTCTGCTTATAGCAAGAACCTCTCCTGTTGGCTTTCTTGTGAATTTATAGGCACCATGACTTGTTCCTATTGCTATAGCTAAAGCATCAACTTTTGTTTTTGCAACAAAGTCTGCAGCTTCTTCAGGATCAGTTAAAAGCATATCTGTTGAGAGTTCTCCTTCGAATCCATGACCATCCTCAGCTTCTCCTTTACCTGTTTCTAATGATCCTAGACAACCTAGTTCTCCTTCCACGCTAACTCCAACTGAATGTGCGAAATCTACAACTTTTTTTGTAACTGCAACGTTATATTCATAACTAGCTGGTGTTTTGGCATCTGCTTCTAGTGAACCATCCATCATTACTGATGTGAAACCATTAATCGCAGCTGAATAACAAGTAGATGGCTCATTTCCGTGGTCCTGATGCATAACAACAGGAATATTAGGGTATGTTTCTGTAGCTGCAAGTATGAGATGACGAAGGAAGATTTCTCCAGCATAATTTCTTGCTCCTCTTGAAGCTTGAAGAATTACTGGACTATCAGTTTCATAAGCAGCTTCCATGATTGCTTGAACTTGTTCAAGATTATTTACGTTAAATGCTGGGATACCATAACCATTCTCAGCAGCATGATCTAAAAGTAGTCTTAGTGGAACGAGGGCCATAATTAAAATTAATTAGATTACTTAATAAATTAAGCAATATGATTTCGCGAGTTTAATATATAAAGGGTTCAGATGTCACGTTATTAGATATACAAAATACTAAATTTTTATACATATACCACTCTCAGAAGATTTTATTATGGCTTCGCAAACTCTATGACTATTTAGTCCCTCACTTAGTCCTGGGATGATTGGTGTATGATTATTGATACTTTCAGCCCATAAATTGTGAATTCTCTTAACAGGAGCAATTCTTCCATCAGTCCAGGTTTTTTTAAAATTATAGAGAGGATCAGCAGTCAAATTAGATGTCTTATCATCTTTGTTTGTAAATTTTAAATTAAAACCATGTACATAATCTTTTTGATTTTCACTACTAAGGAAGAGTGAACCTTCACTTCCATACACTTCCAAACTAAATCCTCTCCCATTTTTTGAAACCGAGGATAATGAAACCTGACATGGTATGGATGTACATTTGTAATTATTAATTTCAAGGTTTGCTATACAGATGTCTTCACTTGTTACTTTTAATAACTTGGAGGAATTAGGTAATGATCTTTCCTCTATTGATGTTGATAATTTTCCAGATACGTTTATCGACTCTCCAAAAAACCAGTTCAACATATCAAATGCATGAGTCCCCAAAGCTCCAATCACTCCACCTCCTTTTTCTTTATGTGAATACCAGTTCCAGGCCCTTTTGGGATCTGATCTGCTGCCCATTAACCAATCTAATTTAATTAAATAAATTTTTCCTAAAGAATTTTCATCGATTATTTTCTTAGTTTGTAGAAAAAGAGGAACTGCTCTATATTCAAAATCTACGCAAACACTCAAATTATTAATTAAAGAGATTCTTTGAAGTTCTTCAATTTCTAAGGAAGTTAGGGCAACAGGTTTTTCTAGTAGTAGATGTTTATTGTTCTCAAGCGCTATCTTTGCTAATTCGAATCTTGATTCAGGAGATGTAGCAATTATGATTCCGTCAATATCTTTAGATTTAACTAATTTTTCCCAATCATAGTAAAAATTCAAACCAGTTTCTTTTTCTAATAATGGTCCTTTTTCTTTTTTATAGTGATAAATTGCAGTTGGGATTAAGTATTCTGATTCTTTTAAGGCTTCTAAATGAATTTTTTTACCAAATCCTAAGCCAGCAATTGCGATTTTTAATTTTTTAGTAGAATTAATATTATTCATTAATTTATTTTTCAGAACAACTTTTTTCAATAACAACATCAATAAGCTCATCATTATTTGAGGTTTGCCACTTTGAACCAAATTGTGGGATCCCATTAATGGAGGTATCTTTATATCTTTTGTCATTACAATTTATTCTCATCACATAAAGAGATAATTGACCTTTATCGCTTGACTCTTTCGGATTTTTAAAGAACTTGGTTAAAACACTTATTTCTTGATTATTTATTTCCTTAATACTGCCCATATCAATCCATTCTTTCCCATCATTATTTTCTTTTAAAAGGACCCAATTTACATTACCAATACCGTATACAAATTTAGAGTTACTCAAAATTAAAATTGAACATGCAAAACATAAAGAAAAAAAATTAAAAATAATTTTCATGTTATTAATTTGCCTCAACGAGTTTTTTTACACCATGAATTTTTAGAATTTTTGTAAGAGTTTTTTTAAGTTCCTTTCTATTCACGATTACATCAACGAAACCATGTTCTAAAAGATATTCTGCAGTTTGGAAATTTTCAGGTAATTTTTCTCTTAAAGTTTGTTCAATTACTCTTCTTCCTGCAAATCCAATAAGAGCCTTTGGCTCTGCCAATATTAGATCTCCTAACATTGCGAAACTAGCAGTAACACCTCCAGTAGTTGGATGAGTTAATAAAGGCATGTAAAGAAGATTTTTTTCTCTATGTTTTTTAAGTGCACCTGATATTTTTGCCATTTGCATAAGGCTTAACATTCCCTCTTGCATTCTTGCTCCCCCAGAGGCACAAACAATTAATAATGGATAGTTTTCAATTGTTGCTTTTTCAATAATTCTAGTAATCTTTTCTCCCACAACTGAACCCATTGATCCTCCCATAAATCTGAAATCCATTACGGCTAAGGCTAAAGGCATTGAATTAATGGAACATAAACCTGTTATTACTCCATCTTTGAGGCCAGTTCCATCTTGACTCTCCTTTATCCGTTCTGAATAAGATCTTCTATCCTTGAATTTCAATGGATCAGTTGGACTTAATGAAATATCAAACTCTTTAAATGAATCTTTGTCAGCTATTATTTTAATTCTTTCATCACTATTGATCCTATTATGATGGCCACAATTACTACATACATTGAAATTTGAGATTAAATCTTTTCTATACGCAACTTGCCCACATTCTGAACATTTAACCCACAATCCATCTCCTTCATCAGTATCTTGCGAAACCTTCCCAACAAATTGATCTTTTCGCCTTGCGGCAAACCAGTCGATTAAAGACACAATACTCTCTCTTTTTTTCTATTTAAGTCTAAATTAGGCACTTTTATCAAGAAAAATATATAAAAATTTCTAAAAAAATACCAAGTTGAAATCTATCTTAAGTTTAATAAATCCTTAAATTTATAAAAATATTACCTAAAAAAAATACTTAATTTAGGACTTTAACAAAAAAATAAAGATATTTTTATGAGTGATTCTTTTCTTCTATCATCTTGTGGATGATTGGAGTGAGTATCAATTCCATTGCAAAACCCATTTTCCCTCCATTAACAACAATACTCGTTGGACTAGACATGAATGAATCATGAATCATTCCTAAAAGGTATTGAAAATCAATCCCCCATTTCTCTCTTGCTCCTTTTCTGAAGTGTATTATGACAAAACTTTCATCCGGTGTAGGAATGTTTCTACATATAAAAGGATTTGACGTATCAATAGTTGGAATTCTCTGGAAATTGATATCTGTTTTACTAAATTGCGGACAAATATGATTTATGTAATCTGGCATTCTTCTCAAAATAGTGTCAACTATAGTTTCAGCTGAATAACCTCTTTCTGCATTATCTCTATGGATTTTTTGTATCCACTCTAAGTTTGTAATCGGAACTACACCAACTAGCAAGTCTGCATAAGAAGAAACATTATATCCTTCGCCCTCAACACCACCATGTAAGCCTTCGTAAAAAAGAACATCTGTTCCATTTGGAATATCTTCCCATGGTGTGAATTGGCCAGGGTCTAAGGATGTTCCAAGTCTTGCATTATGTTCCTCTGCTTCTTCAGGACTATGAAGATAATATCTTTTTTTCCCTCCACCTGTTTCACCATAAATTTTAAAAAGTTCTTCTAACTTATCAAAAAGATTTGCTTCTGGACCGAAGTGAGAGAAATTTTCTCCTTTTGAAAGTGCTTCAGCCATAGCTTTTTTCATAGGCATTCTCTCAAATCTGTGATAACTATCACCTTCTACAACAGCTGGAACTATATCTTCCCTTGCAAAAATATGCTCAAATGCTCTTTTTACTGTACTTGTTCCGGCTCCTGATGATCCTGTTACAGCAACTACTGGATGACGTTTAGACATTAGATTAAAACAATATCTAATGATTCTGACAGGTCATATGCCAACTTTTTGTACTAGTTAAAAATATTTTTTAATTTATTAATTTTTTATTCAAATTTCCTTAATGATTTTTTCTCCAATTTCACTACAAGAAAGAACTTGGCAATTACCATTGTCTAGATCGGACGTTCTATATCCTTTTGATAAAACATTATCTATAGCTATTTCTATATCATCTGCAGCTTCTATCTCATTTAAACCAATTTTAAGCATCATTGAGGTTGATAAAGCCATAGCTATAGGATTAGCTATATTTTTACCAGCTAGATCAGGAGCAGATCCGTGAACTGGTTCAAAGACTCCAGGCCCTGAATTGCTTAAGGATGCTGATGGAAGCATTCCAATAGAGCCAGTTAACATAGCAGCTAAATCACTTAAAATATCTCCGAACAAATTGCTAGTTAAGATTACATCAAATTGGCGTGGATTCATTATTAGTTGCATAGCGGCATTATCAACATACATATTCCTTAAATTTAAATTTTTATCTTTTGACGTGACTTCTAAAACTGTATCTCTCCATAATTGGCTAACTTCAAGTACGTTTGATTTATCTACGGAACAAATATTTTTACTTCTTTGATTTGCTATTTTTATCGCAACTTCTGTAATTCGTTCTATTTCATTTGAGTCATAAATCATCGTATTGAAAGCTTTTTTAATTTTAGTATTAGTAATTTGTCCTCTAGGTTGTCCAAAATATATTCCACCTATTAATTCTCTTACCACAATAAGATCTACATTTTCAATGATTTCTTTTTTTAAGGAACTTGAGTCAAGAAGTGATTTTCTTATTTTTATAGGTCTAATATTAGCGAATAAATTCAATTCAGATCTTAATTTAAGTAAACCACTTTCTGGTCTTAGTTGTCTTGGTAAATTATCGTATTTCACATCACCTACACAAGCCAAAAGAACTGCATCACAAGCTTTGCACTGATCTAAAGTTGCTTTAGGTGCTGGATCTTTGTGCTTTTCATAAGCTATTCCACCAAAATATTCTTCTTTAATATCAATATGAAAATCATATTTTTGAGACAATCTATTTAATATTTTAATTGAAATTTCTGATATTTCTGGGCCAATACCATCTCCAGAAAGTAGAACAACTTTATATCTCTTCATTTATTTTTTAATTTATTAAAAGAATAATTTATTTCTTGTCTAGTTGTCTAAGCTTTTTTGCTAATTCAGGTAATTTTTTAAAAACACTTGAACTCCTTAACCAAGATTTGTTTTTCATAGCTGGGAAGCCGCTAACAATTTCTCCATCTTCAATATCACAATGGATCCCGCATTTTGAACTAGCTATGACATTATTACCAACTTTAACTCTGTTATTAACTCCTACTTGCCCAGCAAGGATTACGCCATTTCCAATCACAGCTCCTCCTGCTATACCAACTTGTGCAGCAAATGCACAATTTTTTCCTATTTTAACTCCATGACCTATTTGAACTAAGTTATCCATTTTAGTTCCTTCATCTATAAATGTATTACCGACGGATGGTCTATCAATACAACAGTTTGTCCCAATTTCTACAAAGCTCTTTATTATTACGGCACCTTTTTGAGGCATTTTAATCCATTTGCCATCTTGGGGTATAAAACCAAACCCTTCAGAACCTATAACACTGTTCGAATTTATTACGCAATTATTTTCAATACTTGTATTTTCATAAATCACACAATTCGGATGAATTATATTGTTATTTCCTAACCTTACATTTCCTAAAATAGTAGTACCAGGGAAAATCTTGTTATTTTCACCAATTATTGAATTTTCACCAATATAAACATTAGGTCCTATGTAACATTTTTCTCCTACTTTTGCAGATCTTCTGATAACAGCTGAATCATCAATACCTGGTTTGAAATTAATTTCTTCATATAGAGAATTTAATACTTCTGCAAATGCAATTCTAGGATTCTCTACAACTATATTTGAAATATTTAGTGACTCAAGTAAACCTATTATTTCATTATTATCAGTGGTTATAATTGCTGAAGCAGAAGTTTTACCTAAGTTATCTTTAAATATACTGTTTTCTTCTAAGAAGGAAATCTGATTTTTTGACGCAATATCTAAAGAAGCAGCATTTTTTATATCTATATTTTCGAATATATTTGCTTTGATAAATTTTGAATCTCCACTCTTTATGAGATCAATTAACTTACTTAATAACATTTTTCCATTTTTTAGTTAAGAGCAAGAACATCCCTATGAACAACAATCATTGATGAATTAATGTTTTCTTTTTTACTTAAGATTCTTTTTAGAGAATCACTACTCATTGATGTTATACCTTTTGCAACTTCTTTTTTATTAGTATTTACAATTCTAACAGCCTGATTAACAGTAAAATCTCCTTCTACATTTTTAACTCCTACGACAAGAAGAGATGCACCTTTTTGCTCAATTGCAAGACAAGCACCTTCATCTAATGTTATTTCTCCAACAGTTTTAATTGCATATGATAACCAACTTTTTTTATTCCCTACTGGTTTATCTACAGGATGAAATGTTGTGCCTATTTTTTTATCATTGAAAATATTTATTAAATTTTTTTCATTTCTGCCATCAGCCAATTGAACTTCTACGCCTCCTTTTGTGGCGATTTCAGCAGCTTTTAATTTTGTTGTAATACCACCTGTTCCCCATTCGTTATTATAATTTTTGATGTTTTTATCTTTTATAAATTTTAATTCATTACTATTAACCTCTTTTATTGGATGAGCATCTTGATTATTTCTTGGGTCTTTAGAATATAAATTTTCTATATCAGTTAATAAAATTAACTTATTGGCATTTATTGCTAAAGCAACTAAAGCAGAAAGAGTATCGTTGTCTCCATATTTAAGCTCTTCATTAGCAATAGAATCATTTTCATTGACTATAGGTACAACATTTAGATCAATTAACTTTTTAAATGTTTTGGAGGCATTATTGAATGATTCACGTGAATCAAAATCAGTTTTTGTTATTAGTATTTGAGCTATATTATGACCTAGTTTTTTCATTGTCTTTTCATATAAAGTCATTAAATTAACCTGTCCAACTGCAGCAACAGCTTGAAGCGTGCTAAGTTCCTTTGGTCTTGTTTTCAACTTTAATTTCTTGCATCCTAATCCAACCGCACCACTTGTTACGAGAATGACTTTATTGCCTTTTAAAATAAAACTTGTTAGAGATTCACATAAACTTTCTATTACTTGCTCTGTAGATTGATCCTCATTTCCTCTGAGAATACTCGTACCAACTTTTACGACCCATTTTTTCATTTTAAGAAATTAGAAATCATTTTTTCTAGGATTAATGTTAAGTTCATTTTTATTGGTAATCCATCTTTGCTTAATCTTTTAACTAATATTGTCTGAATATTACATCGATTTCCAACGATAATATCCGTAAAAATTCTATCTCCAATTATTGCAATATTTTTAGAGTCCTGGTTCATTTCTGAAATTACGGCCAAGGTAATTTTTTTCCTTGGTTTTAGTGCGTTTGATTTATATCTGATATCTAATTCCTTGGCAATCTTTCTAATGCGTTCATTAGAGGGATTATTACTAATTAGGTACAATGAGAATAACTTTTTAGATTCTTTTATCCAATTTTTTACACTTGTTGGAATTATATTTGATTGGCGACTTAATAATGTACCATCAACATCTATTAATAAACTTTTAATTCCTTTATTTTGTAGTTTTAAATGAGATATTTCATATATAGGTAATTTAGAGTCCCAATGAACATTTACAAGAGAATTCATTATTTCACAAACTACTCTTTTCTAACTCAGATTCAATTAAAGGTTGAACTTTATCAAACTCATCATCCTCAATTAATAATGCTCCATGATCGACAAGTTTTCCAACGATAAAAAAAGGATCTAGAGGAATATATAATCCATATTCTTGTGCCAATAAATTAAAACTAACAAGTAATTCGTATGTTTCACTTTCCTCATCTATGCTATCTTCTTCTAACTCATCATAAATTGGCTCTTCGAGTTCCCCAGAGACAGTTAATGTAACTGCAGATCTTATAAGTTTTAAATCATGTTCTTGTAGAACTGCATCAGCATTCTTTAAGACTTGTTCATTTTTCTCAATTTTTTCAATCAATTCGGGCTGATCTTTTTCATTAATTTTGAATAAACTTACTGGCGTATCGACAGGTGTTAATAATGCATATTCTTTTTCTTCAACCTTTACTATTTGTTCAAGATAACAAAATAGTTCATTTCCATTTGAGTCCTTTAAAATAAGTGTCTGAGCCTCATAATTATCTTCGGAGTTATGATCGTTCATTTTTTATTTAACTTATATAGATTTATATTAATATTATATTTGTTTATTACCCAATAATTTTTTTAACTCAGGACCTTCCTGGATCCATTGCTCGAGAATTACTTTGGCAGATAAGCTATCAATAAGTCCGGATTTGTCTTTCTTTACACCAAATCTATTTGTTGATTCCCACGTTGAGCTATGCTCATTGACGAAGGAAAAAGGAAGTCTTAATTCATTAAAAAGAAATTCACCATAAGTTTTACAATCAAAAGCTTGAGCTGTCATATTCCCTGCCTCATCAAGAGGTAAACCAACAATAAAACCTGTTAAATTTAGTTTTTTAATATGATTTTTAATTGTTATAAGTTCGTTATGGTTTTTCTCTCTCTTAACTGCAGGAAGAATATTTACAATAATAAAAAGTGAATCACAATATGCTAATCCTATTCTTTTTATCCCAACATCTAAACTTAAGATTGACTTGGATTTGGGCTTGCAATATTTCACTTAGACTTCAAAGGTAATGGGGATGGGTAAGCGTTACCTTGAGGATTTAATTTTTCAAAAATTGATTCTAATGATTGGTTTATTTTATTAATTTGCTTAGATTCATGCCTAACAATAGTATTTCTGACAAGAATGATTTCTTGGTTGTTATCTTTAAAACCAGAATTCTCTAAATATGAATTTAATTCAGTATTTTCTTCATAAGTCTTAATTAAAGAATAAGGAGATTTTTCAAAAAATTTATTTAGAATATTTTTTAAAATAGGACTTAATCTATCGTCCCAACTTCTACCAATTGTTAATGTATAGATTTTACTATCTTGAAAATTGATATCTTTTAAAATTGTACATAAAACTGAATTATTATAAATTATTGCACCGCTATTTAAATCATTTCTATTAGAAATATCTTTTTGATCAAGATCCAATATCATTCTTATTAATGGAGATTGATTTGAACGAATAAAATTTAGTACATTTATCAAATTTAATTTGTTAATTTCTTGAAATTCATCAATAGAATAAGAATTTTTATTTGTATGTTTAATGGAATTTTTATGATTATTTTTACTCCATAGTTGCACCTTTTGTAATGGTTGAAAACCTAATTCTCT
Source organism: Prochlorococcus sp. AG-679-P15 (assembly GCA_003210695.1). Lineage (GTDB taxonomy): Bacteria > Cyanobacteriota > Cyanobacteriia > PCC-6307 > Cyanobiaceae > Prochlorococcus_A. The sequence goes on from QCUW01000006.1 coordinate 10,820, forward strand.
TGCACTTGAAATAAGGTGATCATTTTCAATATCAGAATTTATTACCCAGCTTGAGGTCTTTATATTTGTTATAGAGATTGATTTCTTTATCAATCCAAGTGTCAAATCTTTTTCTGTTATTGAAGACTTTACATTTGTTAAATGAGGCTTTGATATCCTTAAACAGGAGCCCTTACAATTTAAAGGAAATATATTTAAATAACCAACAATTTTTTTTTCTTCTATAGCAATAATACATTTATGCTTATTTTTTTTTAAATTATTTAAAAAAATTTTTAAGTCTTTAAAAGTGTTTATAATTGCCATTTTTAAAAACCAATTATTTAACTTCTCACTTCTTAAATCTATTAGTATATTTAAATGACGAATATGAAGCTCCTCAAAAGTAACCCTTTTATCCTTATTGGAATTTAAAACATGATTTAGATCTTGTTTCATTTATTCTTTATTCCTTATTATTACTATAGGTGTTTTTTCATCGGCATTGCCTGCTGGATTAACCTTTAAGATTTTTTTGAGTATATTATTCACTGAATTATTTGAACTGGCTAATATTTTTACACCACCAAGGTCATTAACATCAACCACTGCTACTTCTACTTTAAGTTGTTTTGATAATTTATCGCAAAACAATTTCGTATTTATTGGACCCATAACTATGCTTTTATCATATGGAACAACTGTTCCACTAATGTCATCAATTAGTGAAGATTCAAAACCGGTTAACCTATAAAATATCCCTTTAACCCCAATACATTTAAACAAAAATCCTAAAATCAATGAAAAGGCTATCCTCGTAACACCTATTTTATCAATTAGTAATTGCATCCCACAAGCCGTGGCAAGGCTACTGGTGGGATGAAAAAAATAACATAGTATTTTTGATAAGATATTGTATTCTAAATTTTGAGGTGCAATATATCTTCCTTGCATAATTGCTAGTGGTGTCTCACCTATAGTTAAAATATCATTCTCTCTTGTGACATTATTGCAGTAATTTATAATAGTTTCAATTGGATTATCAAATGATCCAAGCAGATCAGTTTTTATAGTGATACCCTCATAACCGAGTTTTAAAGGAATTGAATTTAGTTCTTTTTTATTATGTCGATTCAAATTTACTAATAAACCATCTTGTTTTTTACTTATTCCAAAATGACCGTAATTTTCCCAAAAAACCTTTAACCATATATATTTGATTTTGTTTTTTAAATCGCTATTTTTAAATCTTAATATTACTTGTATTAGTAGTTCTGAATTTGATTTTATAATAGTTGTTGGCCAATAATTATTTATGTTTTTTTTTATGGAACCAGAAATAATATAAATATTTTCCTCATAATCTATATCGTTAAGATATTGATTATTTTTTGATTTAAAAAAATCTAAATCTAGATTTAGATTAGAAACCATAGTTTCTTTATATTTACTTTTATTGATTATTTTTAAATCAATAACCACTTCAATATTATTATCTTTATTGCTTGATTTATAATCAAGAGGTACTAAAACTAAACTTGATTTGGGGAAATAATTAATATATAAATCTGAAATAATTATTAAAAATAAAAATATGAAAAATATATTTAGAACAATCATATAATTTTTATTTTAAAAACTCATTAGAGATCATTTTTTTCTGAGATTATACTGTTGTATTCGTTAAAGCTTTCAACTGAGAATGAGGTTTCTTTGATGTCAATTCCTTTTAATTCTCCAATAATTTTATTCAAATCATCAATATTAACCATTCCATTCTTATCAAATTTAACTTCTCCATTTTTATTCAAAATTATAGTCTGAGGAATTAAACCATTCCAATAGTAATTAGGTTGTTTTGAGTCTGTTTGAGAAGTATCGCTTTGGAATTCGTCCGTAGTGAGAGCTATCAAGTCAATATTATTTCTCCAAATTAGATCTAAACCCGAAATTATTGGAGCCATCGCTTTACTATCAGAGCTATCATCAAGATAAAAAAACAAAACAGATATTCTGCCGTTTTTTAATGATTCTTCAAGTGTAGTTTGAGGAGGAACTATTGCTCCATTTCCTGCATATATTGGAAAAATATTTCCGTCATAGCTATTTGTATCTCTACTTGCATTAGCTGGATAAGAACTAAAAAAGATTAATAAAATAAGTATTGATTGAAATAACTTCATTAAAGGAAGGAAATTTATTTAGTACTAGATCTGCCTAAACCTTGTAAGATTCCTTTCCCAACTAAACCAATAGCTTTGCCTACTACTTTTGTTAAGAAATTCACAAAAAGGTTACCAATAGATTTTACAGCAATTTCTAATTGTGGAGCTATCGCATCTCTAATTTCAACTAATAAAGTAACTTGTTTTTGAAACCATTCTAAATTTTCTAGTTCTCTTTCTCTATTCTCATTCTTATAGTATCTTGTAAATTTAGAATCAATGATATCAATATATTCACGTTTACTTTCATATAAATAGATAGGCATATAAATATTTTCGTGCCACCTATTATAGTTGTTGATATTATTTCTAAATCTTTCAAAAGATCTTGTAGATTGCAACTGAGGATTTATGAGTATTGTTCTTAATTCCGGCCAACTTGAACAAATATTAAATACTTCAGAGGCTAATAAATTACAATTTCTTATTATCCAATTAGATATAATATTTTCTAGAACAATAAATGATTCTGTTTCGTATAGGGGTAATAGTTTGCCATTATAATCTATGGGTTCATTTTTTATTATTGGATCGATAAACATTATTGATTCATGTGACTCTTTATCTATTTCATTGCATGTTACTTCTTTATAAATATATTCATTTATTGAAATAGATTCGCCATTTTTTTTAACTCTGAAATAGCTTTCAGTTATATTTGATATGGTATTAAGCCTTAGTTCTTCAATAAGAGAATTAAAGTCCTCTTTATAGTCTTTTTCTTTATAATTTTCTTTTAAATTTTTTATTAAATTATCAAGTTCATCAAGCATTTTGCAAATTAGACGTGAAATAAACTCTTTTTTTATCCCTGACAAAATTATAGATGTATTATTAAATTCAACATCAAAATTGGTTGAATCAAATCTGTTACTAAGACGTTTAAATATTAAATCCCAAATTTCTAATGTATTTTTATCCTTTATAAAAATAGTATTAGTATTTTTATTCTCGATATTGATTTTGTTCTCAGTGTAAATAGCCTCTGAATAAAGGTCTAATGAATTACCCCATAAGAATATAAGAAAGGATTTGGCAGTTATAAGCTCTCTTAATCTTCCCTTTAAAATGAATTTGTAAAATTCAGGTGTTGAGTCAGAATTCACATATTTGAAGATATAATTTATTTCATTATCAATTTGCTTGAGACCAGATGACAATAATTTCTGATTAAAAGTAAGTCCTTTTTCTTTTTTAACAACTACAGAAGGATTATTTTCAAGATCGAATACTCTTCCTCCATCTGAGATGATATTTATAGACTCTAAAACTTTATCAACACTTGGGTTTAAAAGTAAACCTTCACTATTTAGAGAGGGAGTTACTTTTGTTTTATTTATAAGTTCACCAGAAAAAATTACAAGAATATTTGATTCGTCCCACCTCTCTTTTAATTTTAATAATTCTAATCTTATGAGATCTTCTGATTGATAATTAAGAATATTCCATATTATTAAATCTGGAGTTAAATTTTTACTACCACTATCTAGTGTGATATTTAAATTATTGTCTAACGAAGTCAACTTTAATGATAATGATTCTGCAATTAAGCTTGGAGCAATAATAAGGATCGATTTTTTCTTAATTAATTCCAATTTAAAAAGTCTACCTCTTTTACAAAATTAACTAACAAATTCGTTAAAAACCAGTGCTGTATAAATATTCACTGGGTTTTCAGGCGTAATAGTCTTTATTAATTGGGATATCATTTATTCTTTCTGTAGTTAAAATATTATTTGCTTCACTTATTGTAAATTTATTTTCATAAAGAGCTTTCCCTACTATTACTCCGTGTAAACCAGAATGCTCGAATTTTGTTAATGATAATAAATCAGAAATTGAACCTACACCTCCAGAAGCAATAACAGGAACATCAGTAATTTCAAGAATCGTTTTTATAAAATCCTCATTTGTTCCTTCCAAGGTCCCATCAGTATTTATGTCAGTAACAACAAAACTGGCTATTTTAAAATTGGAAAATTCTTTTACTATATCTGTGGCTAATACATCTGATTGTTTTAACCATCCTCTTGTACTGACTTTCCCATCTTTTGCATCAATCCCAATAATTATTCTTTTTGGATATTTGGTTGATAAATCTTTTACTAATGCTTTATTTTCAATAGCAGAGGTACCCATTATTACCTTATCTACACCATAAGACAATAATTGTTCAACTCTTTCAAGTGATCTTATACCCCCTCCAATTTGTATAGGAATGTTGACTTCATTTACAATCTTTTTAATTGATTGATCATTTGTAGGCATGCCGGTTTTAGCGGCATCCAAATCAACGATATGAATACATTTCGCACCTTCTTCTTCCCAATATTTAGCCTGCTCATGGGGTTCTCTTGAGAAGTCTTTTCTTTTGTTAAAGTCACCTTTAAAAAGTCTCACGCATTTACCATTCATCAAATCTATTGCTGGGATTAGTTTCATAAATTGGTCCTTTTCATTAATTACTTCCTAGTAGTACTATTCAATATGTAGTTCTAACTTAGATTACTACCTTAGTTTAATACTTTTGGAATATGAAAATTCTTGTAATGGGCGGCACAAGATTTGTTGGCAAGTCTTTGGTGGGCAAGTTGATAAGTCAAAATTATGATATTGATATCTTTACAAGGGGCAACAAATCTAATCCTGAGAATACAAATTTAATAAAGGGTGATAGAAATAATATCGAAAGTATTCTTAAGATAAAAGATAAAAAATATGATGTAATTTATGATATCTCTGGTCGTGAATTAAAACAAACAAAACTTCTTGTCGAGAATGTCGCGGATTCTTTTAAACGATATATTTACGTTAGTTCAGCAGGTGTTTATTCAGAGAATTATGAATTGCCCTTATCAGAGGACTCTCCACTTGATCCACAAAGTAGACATAAAGGAAAGTTCGAGACTGAAAATTGGCTAATTGAACAAAAGATCCCTTTTACAAGTTTTAGACCTACTTATATTTATGGACCAGGAAACTATAATAAAATTGAAAATTGGTTTTTTGAAAGATTATTACATCAAAAAAAAATCCCAATTCCTGGTGATGGTGCATTGATAACTCAGTTAGGCCATGTCTCAGATTTAAGTGATGTAATGATTAAGTGTTTGAATTTTGAGAAATCTAAAAATTGTATCTATAACTGTTCTGGAGAAAAAGGAATAACTATAAAAGGTTTAATTTATATGTGTGCAGAAGTTTGTGGTTTAAATAAAAACGAAATATCTTTAAATAAATTTGATTTCGAAAAACTAGAACCTAAATCAAGAAAACTATTCCCAATTAGATTAACTCACTATCAAACTGATATTTCCAAAATAAAAAACGATTTAAATTGGGAACCAAAATTTGATTTACTTAGTGGGTTGAAAGACAGTTTTTTCAAAGATTATAAATTTAAAAAGGATAATGAATTTGATAGTAATTCAGATAGTATTCTTTTTAACTCTTAAATAATCTATAAAAGTTATTAGTGTCAAGAAAAGTCCTAGCCAATAAAATTTTATTCCTAAGGCAGATAAAAAATTATTTGAAAATGGTTGGAAAAATATAAGTAATGCAATAAAAAAGAAGAAGGTTTTGTATTTCCCTAGTCGAGAGGCAGGTAAACCATCTTTCATAGTAGTTCTTAATGCTGATATTATTAATTCTCTAAATAAAATTATTGCTAAAGACCAAAAAGGAATTATTCCCATTTTACAGACCCATAATAATGGGATTAGCACAAATATTTTGTCTGTTAATGGGTCAATAATTGCTCCAAACTTAGTTTTAAGGTTAAATTTTCTCGCTAAATATCCATCAAAATAATCAGTTATTCCTCCAAGAATAATTAAAGCAAACACAAAGTTGGTTTTGTTTATTTCTAAAAATATTATTAGCGGAAATGTTAGAAATAATCGAGTTATTGTCAAAATATTTGGAATATTTGCCAGTGATTTTTTAATATTTTTATGTTTGTTTAGCAAAAGTTTTTTATAAATAAATTACATTTTACACTTTATTATGCTTTGGGTTTTATCAAAATCCTAAAGATTATAAACACTTCTTCTAACTTGTAATCAATTTATTTTATATTATTAAATTATTAAAGATATTTAAATGCAGCCTCATAGCTTAAAGCTATCTCCAAATTGTGATTTAATTATTTGTATTAAGGAATATTCTTTCTCAAATAATCTATATGGTTATGTTTCAGGCGTAGTAGGAAATCTTAGTAAAGCTTGTATACAGTGCCCTGGTAACCAAGAAATTAGTAAATTTGAAGGTAACTTAGAAATAGTATCTCTCAATGGGCATTTTAATAATGGTGATGTTCATCTTCATTTAAGTTTCGCTGATGAGGGGTGTAATGTTTTTGGAGGTCATTTAGAAGTAGGTTCGATTGTTAAAAAAGGTACAGATATCTTATTAGTTTCTTTTGAGAATAAGACTATTGATATTTCAAGACAAAATTCAAATGATAATGAATCAAGAGTAAAAGCATATATTCTTAAAAATTGTCCTTGGTCAAAGAGAAGCATTAGGTTGCTTGATTCGTTATCTGTCCCTTATAAAGCTATTTTAATCGAGAATGATCAAGACTTTAAAAAGGTAAATTCCTTAAGTAATCACAATACTTTTCCACAAATATTTTTAGATGATGTATTTTTTGGGGGATATGATGAACTCTCAAAACAAGCTAAATATGATTATTTAAGTTCATTTAAATAATCATATTAAATAATTAATTTTTAATATGATTATCTGACTTAATTGTCTCGATTAATAATTTTTTCAGTATTTAATTCATCTTCTAGCTGCTTTATTAATCTTGTGACTAGACTTTGAAACTCTGGTTGGCATCCTTTAAATGCTGCCTTGTGTCTGATAGGTTCATTTCTTGTTCTTAAGTCAGTAAGCATTAATTGTAATGCATCAATTTTTGGGCTAATTTCCATTGTTTTTTCCTATTTTTGCATCTTTTAAATAGTTTGCATAGCTTTTTTAAAAGAAACTTTTTTATTCTCACTGGAACTAGTCACTTCAATTATTTTATTAATGGATTTTTTATTAGTTAGTGAATCAATACAGCATTTTGCTACTAATCTTCTTGGGATAGAGCCTTTAAATTGTGTATCTTCTTTTGTGTAATCTATGTTTTCAGTTTCGATGCTTTCACTTTCCTTTAATCCTCCTGGCCTTATTATCGTCCATTCAAAACTTGGATTTCTTAGAAAATTCTCACCTATTTTTTTCCATATAAGAATTAAGCCAAATAAGTTTAAGGGATGAAACAATTTGCCAGTACATAAAGAGCTAACTAATATGACTCTTTTAATACCAACTCTTTTACAACTTTGTAATTGTCTAAATACACCAAGCGCATCAACTTTTGCAGGTCCAGTTAAATCTAAGGAGGCTCTTGCTCCAGTTGCAATTATTAATGCATCTACATTTTCTAAAGCTTTATCTAAGGCATTCTTATCATCTAATGAAACTCTTAAAGTCTCTGAATTTTTGGAATCATCTATAACATTTGAATTCTTTCTAACTATCTTCTTTATTTTTAATCCTTTTTTAACTGCTTCTTCAGCTATTCTGTATCCTGTTTTGCCCGAAGCTCCTGTAATTGCTACTTTCATAATGTAAGTTCCTTATTTAATTATTATATGAAGTTTTCAGGGCTTTTTACATATGAATTTCTTTTTTCTATTGGGATATAGAGTTCTGCACATTAAGCATTTTGTTCCATCGCAGCCTCTTGCTGTACAGTATTCCCTTCCGTAAAAGATTATTTGTAAATGTAGTTTATTCCACTCTGATATTGGAAATAATTTTTTAAGATCCTTCTCTGTTTGTATTACATTTTCACCTTTTGTAAGTCCCCATCTTTGAGATAAGCGATGTATGTGTGTATCAACAGGGAATGATGGAATATCAAAAACTTGTGACATTACAACTGAAGCTGTTTTATGACCAACTCCAGGGAGTGATTCAAGTTCCTTAAATGAATTGGGTACTAAACTATGAAATTTTTCTATTATCAATTTTGATAAAAGGTAAATATTTTTGGATTTTTGATTAGAAAGACCTAATTGTTTTATGTAGCTATAAATCTTGGAAACACCAAGATTTACCATTTTTTCTGGAGTATCTGCAACTTTGAATAATTTCTTAGTTAATTCATTAACTTTCTTATCTGTTGACTGTGCGCTTAATACCACTGCGACAAGGAGTGTAAAAGCATTTGTGTGATCAAGAGGAATTGGTGGAGATGGATATAGTTTTTTAAGTTCTTTGAGGATTATCTTTGCTCTTTCACTCTTTTTCATTTATTGATTTTCTTAAAGTATGTATAAAATTATACAAGCATTATTTTGTATGAATGTTTTCTGCTAACTTTAATTAGTCTAGAGACTTAAATGTTTAGGTGGAACAAAAGGCTTTAATAATTGAAGGATTGCATCACAAATATGATAATAAAAAAAACTCAAATTGGGTATTAAATTCTATTAATTTAAGAATTGAAGCTGGCGAATTGTTAGGCCTTCTAGGTCCTTCTGGGTGTGGTAAGACAACTCTTTTAAGATTGATAGCAGGATTCGAATACCCTTCAAAAGGAAAAATTACTTTAAATAATAGAGAAATTTCAAACAGACATAAAATACTTTCTCCAGAAAAAAGAAAAATTGGAATGGTTTTTCAGGATTATGCTCTTTTCCCACATTTAACTGTTTTAGAAAATGCAATGTTTGGTTTGAATGACAAAAGGAATAAATCTAGATTAGATTTTTTATTAAAAATTGTGGGTCTTGACAAATTAATAAATAGATATCCTCATGAGTTATCAGGAGGACAAAAACAAAGGCTTGCTATTGCCAGAGCTTTAGCTCCAGGAACCAACTTCATGTTGTTGGATGAACCATTTTGTAGTCTTGATATGCACGTAAAATTAAAATTGAGAAGTGAACTTCCAAATATTCTCAGAAATTGCAATGCTAGTGGATTAATGGTTACTCATGATCCAGAAGAGGCAATGTCTATTTGCAATAAGGTTGCTGTGATGAATGAAGGGAAAATACATCAAATTGACACTCCTATAAATCTTTTAGAAAACCCTAAAACACTTTTTGTAAGTAGTTTTATTCTTGGCAACAATATTCTTAATCTCAAAAAAGAAGAGAACTCTTACTCATGCTGTTTAGGCGAAATAAATACTTCTTATTTGAAGGGTAATATTAAAATAAAATTTATTTCTATTTCCCCAAAATTTATTGTTATTGAAAATTCTAATGATGGAAAAGCATTGATAGTTTCAAAAGAATTTCTGGGTGAATATTTTATTTATAAAATATCTTTTAAAGGAGAAACATTAAGGGTTAGAACTAAAATTAATAAGAGTTTTAATATTGGTGATAAATGTTTCTTAAGTATTGCTAAAGATAGCTTCTATTTTGTATATCCAGGCGCACATAAAATTTTTATTTAATAAAAACTTTATAAGCAATTACATCTGCCCCCTTTCCAGTTTGAGCATTTTTTCTTTTTACATTTCTTCTTTTTATTTACATATATTTTATTAATTAACGCCAACTCCGAACTATAGTTTTCAAATTCCATTTAATTTATATTGCTATTGATATTCATTATCATATTCACTAAAATATTTTAATTCTTTTTTTAATTACTTATTTATACAAAATGTTGTATTATTTAGTTATCTACATAAGTTGAAAATGGCTGAGCCTAATTTAAAAACAAAAAATTTAGTTAATTTGGGCCCTTCTGGTAGAGCAGTTGCTCAGCCAATGGATTCTGGCTTATTGGATAACTTTTATGAACATTTAACAATGGAAAGATATGCAAATGTTCAATATTTTTCTATTTATTTATGGTTCCAAGAAAGAGATTTAGACGGCTTTGCTTCATATTTTCTAAGTGAATCTCAAGGAGAAATGGAGCATGCCTATAAATTTGCTAATTATTTTATTGCTCGTGGACAAACCGTTAAATTGAAGGAATTACCTGCACCAATTCAGACATGGGATTCTATTGAGGATTTAATATCTTATTCATTCAATATGGAAGCTGATTTAACCTCTTCATTACAACAGCTATATTCAATTTCAGAGAGAATTTCAGATACAAGAACTAATGTTTTCTTAGACCCAATAGTAGATGCTCAAATAAAATCTGAAGATGAATTTGCTCATATACTGGGAAAAGTTAAATTTGCAGCCAATCAACCCTCTGCAATACTCTTGATTGATAGTGAATTAAAGAAAAAATAGATTTTTTTCAATTCTTTTTTGAGCAATAGTTCTTTCGCATTTTTCCACTAATAAACTAGAAAAACTTATATCTTCATTAGTTCTCTTTTTTAATAGTTTGGATATTGTAAATATTTCGTTTAATCTTTGGGAAATATTTTTATTTTCTTTAAATAATCTTTCTCGTAAGCCTAAGTTCGAGGTATTGCAATAAGCTTGCTGAATATTTGTTATCCTGAAACTTAATGAATCAACTTCCATTAAAAAATTATTGATTATGGATTCGGAGTTATACATATTTCGTTTATATAATTGATGATTCAATAAAAGAGGGCGCTACACTTACCGTTTGTGTTCCAATTGGAGCTATTAATAATTCTGATGATCGTAATTTCGAAATTAATCTAGTTGATGTAACTCGGGTCGAACCTATTAATTCTCCTATCCTTTCATGTGTAAGTCTAAAAGGTAATTCGCACCATTGACCGCATCTTCTTCCTAAGCGATTAACTAATATTGAAAATAGAGCTTGTAATCTTTGTTCTGCATTTCCTAAATGCCTGATTCGCAAGAGTTGAAGTGTCCATTCATTAACAGCATCAAATCCAGTATTTCCAGAAATTTCAACATTACTTTGAAAAGATAAGTCTGTTAAAGCTTCTACACAAACTCCTTCACTACATAATAAGTCTGTCCTTAATTGATCTCCTGACTGTAAGAAAGCAAGAGTCATTCCTTCTGTTTCTTCGCAAGGGCAATATACCCTTGCAATTCCACTATCGACTTCAAGACATGTACCTTTTGGTCTTGATGATGGATCTATAAGAACAGACTGCCCAGTTATTATTCTTACTGTTTTTGAAGAGAACTCCCCATAGCTATGGAAATTCATAAAAAATAAATTTGATAATGAGAATTATTATCAATTATGTTCGAATAAGAAGCTTATTGCAATAGATTCTCAATCTCATTATGTATTTTGATGTTTTTCTTTACATTTCATTAATGAATATAATTTAAATTAAAAGTAATAAAATATTAATCTTATATGAATACTAATAAAGTATGTTTAAATTGCGGAAGTTCAGAACTTGTTTCAGATAGATCGTTAGGAGGTAAGATGGTTTGCTTTAAATGTGGCTCTTCATCATTTAAAAACAAATCTTATTCTCCACTTAAAAATAGAAAATTTATTTATTTTACAATCGCCTTGATAATTTTTATGATAGTGATTTTTTAGTTTTTCTGTAAATATGCCAGACCCCTTTATGTTTTTTAACATCAATATTAATATCAAATAAATTATTCATATTTTTATTATTTATCGTTTCACTTTGAGTTCCATCTGCAATTATCATTCTGTCTTTCAACATTATGATCCTGTTATATATTTCAGTAATCATAGAAATATCATGGGTTATGCAAATTATTTTCGAATTTAATTTTGTTAATTCATTAATTTGATCTATAACATAAAATTTTGATTTCAAATCTAAATTAGCAATTGGCTCATCTAGGATTAATATCTCTGGTTTTTTTATTAAAGCTCTTGCAATTAAAACGATTTGTTTTTCTCCTTCAGATAAATGTGAAAAACATTTCTGCGATAAATTTGTTAAAGACATCTCTTTAATAAGTAGTTCCGCATATGAAAAATCAATTTCAGATTTATAAGTTATTTTGCAATACCTCCCATATAAACCACTAATAATTAAATCAATAACTTTTAACTTTGGATTTATTCTTGACTTTATATCGTAATTGACTACGCTAATTCTCTTTCTAAGTTCCCAAATATTAATAAGTTCTTTATTAAATACTTTAAAAACTGTATCTTTCTTTATTACTGGATATATATTTCTATTAATTAATTCTAGTAAAGATGATTTACCTGATCCATTAGGTCCAAATAAGATTACATTTTCACAATATTTGAGCTTTAAATTTAAGTTTTTGACAACCTCATATCCATTTTTAAAACAACTAATATTTTTTGCTTCAAGCCAGTAATCATTAGTCACTAAAATTTGCTACTCCAGAATATGAATAACTGTATTGAACTTAGAACAAATATCAAGAGATAAAGCCAATTAAGCCATACAGGTCTATTAACTTTTTTCATTCAAATTATATTACTAGTAATAAAAACAGGAGTGGTGCAGCATATCTTATAAATGTTTTTCTTATTATGTTTATATTATTAATTACTTCTAATTTCTTAATCTCTGGAGGGTATTTAAATATTATCTCATCATAAACATTCTGCTCATTATTTTTATTAGTATTTTTCCAAGGATTATCCTTTTCTTCTGATTTTTTGTACCAACTCCAGAAATAATTTATTATTCTATCTTCACCTAGTAATTTTATTTCGTCATCTTTTATTAATCCAGTTTTGTGATTATAAGTTTGGGTTTTAAGAATCATATAATCTTCATCAAATATTTTATAAAAAATCTTTTTTTGAATTTCTTTAAATAGAATTAGATTATTGAGTAATTTGTTCTTAAGAAATTTCCTATAATGTCTAACTATGACTCTTGCTTTATTATCTCCTAAGGGAATATGATCAAGTACTTGTACATATCGAGATACAGCTGGATCTCCCTTATAGATTAAAATTCTACCTGGAGGAATATATTTTATCCTTATAAACTCTTTTGTAGGATTATTTTTATAGAAATAAATACTTTCTATATATTGTTGGCTTATATTTATTTTTTGATTAAAGCTCACTAGTACATTTTTATTAACTTCTTTATCTGGGATTGTATCTCCATGTACCCAAAAAATATGAAGAATGTCCAAATGATTTTCTATAATTTTGGACCAATCACATTTAAAATCAACTAAAACTTCCTCAGAAACGGACTCTTCTAAGGAAAATCCATTACCAATTAATTCATAATTACTTATTAATGATTCCTCATTTATATTATTTAAATCTGTCTCAGACTTATCGGAATAATAAACAAAAATATAGCTATCCTTCTCTACTGCTTTGTATTGCGATAGGTGAATCCTCTTTGCATAATTATCATAATTATTATCTATTATATGATTACAAGTTATCCTATCAATGTTTTGACAATCACCTTCAGAACTAAATCTTGCTCCGTGGTAGGGACATGTTAATTGACCCTTTATAATCGACCCTCCATAAAAAGAGGCTCCTCTATGAGGACATATATTTTTGATACACCTTACATTATTTCTATGGTCTCTAAACAGAAGAAGAGGTTCATCAAACAAAGAGAAATAATGAGCTTTGTTTTTTTTAAGCTCTTTTGATGGACAAATTGCATACCAACCATATAAACCTATATTTAATTCTTTTTGCCTTCCTCTAACCTCCAAATTATCAATATTAACTAATGTGCCTTTTTTAAAAGGTTTTAAAACCGTATTAATGTCTTTTGCTTTAAAAAAATTAATTTGCTTATTTTCCATAAACTAATATTTTTTTAATTGACCAGTTATCTTTGGAACTATAACCCAAGGAAATAATCAATTTCTGATAAAAGACAAATTCTCTATCATTTGTAGCAATATTTGAAAACAAATATTAAATTATCGGAACATCGTATAAACAAGCTATCATTTTTGCTATTTGCACATAAATATTGATTCTTTACCGGAGTATGAATTTTTTTAGAAACATTTTTTTTCAATTTTATAAAATATATAATGTTTTAAATCGTATCAATATTAAATTTTAAATGCTGCTTTACCCAAATTATTTCTATTTTGAGTAATTACCATTTTATTTTGGAGCGTTTATTTGTAAGAGAAAATTAATATGATTTGAATTTATTCTTCAACTCTGTTATTTATGCAAATATATATAAGTTTTAAGGAAATACTTTTCTAATGCCAAAAGTTATAAAACGTTTTTTTAAAAAATTACCTTCAAAAATAAAGACTTTGAAGTATTCAATTAGAGAGTATTTATCATCAATATAAAGCACTTCATTAAGGTTTATTAAATCTGGTTTTTAATATTTAAAAATAATATTTTTATTAGATCTCGTGAGTGTAGATTTAATAAAATTATTTGATTTTAAATGATAAGAAGTATTTTAAATATCATTTTATTATTTATTTTATTATTTATTTTATTAATAGTTGACACCCCTGTTTATCCTATTTCTTTTTCTCAAAAGGTAATTGAAAACTATACTTTAAAGATTTCTAGTAAATTTTCAAATACTTACTGCAACACAACTAAATTTGGTATTTCCAAAGATAGTGCTTTGAAATTCGCAATTGGAGAGACTAACAAGAGTTTTTTAAATAATAAATTAAACAAATTTATTGACTATGAACTTCTTAAGAAAAATATTCTTTTAAGTATCGAGAATAATTGCAGTGAGCTTGACTTCCCTTCAAATGCATTAAAAGATTTGGCATTCGAATATTAAATATGTATATATAAAACTTTACTTCCTCCCTATCCAATCATTTGGTTTTTCCATCATCCAGTCAAAAACACCTTTAGCATCAAGATTTCTTGAAGCAATTACAAATAATATTGGAAATACTAAAGAAACTATTCCTACTACAATTAACTCTAACTTTCCTATTCCGATTTCATTTAATGTCAAGGCAAAACATTTAATCATTTTTTGCTTCTATCTCTATATGTCGTGTCCAATAATAGCCTATAAAATAATCTTGGAAGAAATTTCGATAATTATAAATTTAATTTATTAATTAGGCTATGAAAAATTTATTTATGTATAAAGTACCTATTTTAAAGTTCAAAGTATTTAAATAATTTAAATTAAAAGAGAATTTATTAATGATTTTTAATTCACTAAACCCTTTTATAGAAATAATTCTATTTTTAATTATGGGTTTTTCACTAGTATGGTTTTTATTCAAAAAAAGGAAAAGGTCTGCAGAAAGTATTTATAAATTAATTAACGAATTAGAAAAAAGATATATTCATTAGGTTGATAGCTGATGATTATTGACTTAATCAAATTAATTAAAAAAACTAGTTTTGACTTATTAATTTAATTAATCGAAATCTATTCCAACTTCTTCTTTAACATCTCTATCTAAATCTGGAAGATGTGGTTCTACCCAGTGGTCTTTATTATCAATACCAGCTGCATTAACATAGTTCATAATGTGCTGGTCGACTTGCTTATATAAATCATGTAGATTTAAGTCCATGCGTATGTCATGAGCAATTTCAGAAACTTGCTGTTCTGTTAGGCAGTGATCAGGATGTAATAAATCACAACAAGGAATTCTTTTTTCAATCAACTCATTTATGTTGATCTTTATTTCGTAATCTTGATGTACAGTCATAGCTGTTTATTTTTCTCTTTTATAATAATTAATTTTTAATTTTTTAAATAGTTTGGTTATGAAACGAAGTTGTATGGTTAATGTTTGCGTAAACCATCATTTCTAAACTTAGTTGTATTAATAAAATTTATTGAAAGCTTATGAAAATTTAATAAAAACTTGCATAGATATATTTTTTTTGTTTGATTAAAAAAAAGATTAATTATGAAGACTTTAAAAATCTCTACTTTTAGCATTAATTATATATCAAAAATTTTAGATAAATTTCAAAAAAAGAAATCTAATGGGTTACCGTTCTTTCCTTGGATACTTATTTGGTATTTTGGCTCTTCAATATTATTATTACTAAGCTTGCATTCCTATTACATGGGTTTTGGTAAGTAACATTTTAAATATTTTAATATAAATTATATAAATAAGTCTTCCAAATCCCTATATAAATCATCATCTTCTATTTGTTCGTTATGTCTATCTAATTGATAATCTTCAATTAAAGATACTTCCTCCTTTGAGTTGTAATAAAAATAACCAACTGCTCCTAACAAAAGCGTGAAAGGTATTATCATAAGAAAAATTATTGACTTGTTTTGAATATAGTGCAACACTTAATATAGTCAAGTGCTGAACTTTATATGCCCACAAAAAAGAAAAGGGTAGGTTTTATACCCAGAAGTGATGTCTTAGATATTATAAATAAATTAAGTTATGAAAATAATCTGAGTTTTTCAAAAATTATTAATATTTTGGTTGAGGAGTCTTTACAAAATAGAGGACTACTACATATAAAAAATGGAAATATTTTTTACGAAAACACTGAAAAAGATTCAACTTATAAAATTTCAAAAAACAAAATTAATTTAAATAAAGAATTTAATTATAACTTTAAGAATAAACTACTCAGGGAAAAGAATTTAAATGTTAAAGAAGTTAAGGAGGAATCTCTTGATGATGAAATTTATAATAAATTCTTATTGTTTCTTCAATTCAAAGAAAAGATGAAAGAAATAGATTTGTAATTAAAGTGTTGCACTGTGCTTTACTTAAGGCTATTATTTAAGTATAAGTTCTTCGATTCTAAGAAAAACATATTAAATACTTATTCCTAATATAGGTAATGTATAGAGAAATTTTTAGAATCTTTAATTTATTCAATCTTATAGTATGAGTTCTTCTATGCAGGTATTAAAACTTAACCTATTACCTCCTGAAAAATTATATTGTGATTTTAATTATTGGAGCTCGTTGTTTACTCAAGACATGAAGATAATTTGGGAAAAAGGGCACTGTGTACCCTTAAAAAAACTCCCGCCAGAGGTTTCTGATATGATCTTCCCTTATTTATTATTAGCCTTATCGGAATATAAAATTCTGAATAAAAAAAATTTATTAGGAATCGGACTTGATAATCTATTAAATCTTTGGTTCGATAAATATTCTTTGAATAAGAATGGTTATTTCCAACTTATAAAGTCTATTTAGAGATAAACTTTGAATAATAAAACATCAAAAAATTAGATACATTTCACAAGAAATTATCTGAAGAGCCAATATTTAGATTCTGTTGAGATAATTGATAAAATTTTTCATGTACCGAATTAGTAAAATCAGCCTCGTTTGAATAATTAATTAGATCTATTGGATCTATATTTGCATCAAACCAATCATCGTATTCAATATAGTTTGGTTCTGCGAAGTAACTCATACATTAGTGTTAGCAAAGCAATTTTGGTTAAACTGTACAACCGATACAAAATTCAAATATCACTTAAATATATATTAACTAGAAAAATTTTTAATGGATTTCAATATATTTATTTTTCAGCTATCAGAAATAAACTTTAAGAGAATTGGCAGAATTTCTTACAACAAGAAAATGAGATTAAATAGTGATTTCTTAATAATAATTCCGCAAATATAGTAATTAATATTAAAAAATTACAAGTGCAATCTTAATAAATTAAAAAAGTAGACTGTTTAAAAAATGAAAATTAGTAAATTTTCTATTTAATAGCGGACTAAATCCTCGTGGAGTATTGGACTTTAGTCCGCACTATCTTTTTAGCAAAGTAATTTTCAAGTGGCAACTATTGTCTCAGCTTATATTTTCTTGATATGAATTATATAGTATTTATCCCCTTTTTAAATATCTAATATAAATCAAATTAACTATATGATTAATTGAGGTATATGAGCCAAAATAATACTCTTTTTCATACATATTTATTTAAACAACCCATTTTTTTTAAATTAAAGGCTTTAAACACATATAAAAAAGTTATAGTAGTCATTTTTTATTAAATGAGATCTAGTAGTCATGCTGTTGAATTAATAGTAATAAAATGTTGTTTGTTTATCTATTTTAGATGAGTTTATAAATAAATTTAGATGAGTGATTTTTATACATTTTTAGGTTCTGTTTAATTCACTATTTTTAGCTTTCTTTTTTGCTATTCATTCTTTTGTACATTCAATTTCGCTATGGTTCATTATTATTATTACAACTAGTTAAAACAAACAGCTACTACAGCTATTCCAGGGCTACTTAACTTATGTAGAGGTTTTACTTCTCCATATTGAACGCTTTCAAGGGTTAAATATATTCTATTTTTAATATATTTATTTATTAAAAAATTTTATGAAAGAAACGTAATAAGAATCTATAAATGGTGGCGGGGAGAAGATTTGAACTTCCGACCTTCGGGTTATGAGCCCGACGAGCTACCAGACTGCTCTACCCCGCGTCACATACATAGCATACATCTGAAAGGGGGTATTTTTTTCTTTTTTTAGGATTCTTGGTATTTTAATTGACCTTTTACTTTTATTTGAAGACCTTCTGGTAGTTTTATAATTTTATTTTTTAAGTCTTCTATTCTTAATTCGGAAATCCATTCTAGTTGTTTTAATAAATGTAAGCCCACAGCATGTTTTGCTCTTTTTGATCCATCTTCAACTTTTAAAGCTAAACCAATTCCTTCATTAATTTTACAAAGACACTGTATCCCTTCTGCTCCACCTTTACTTATTACTTGACCATGTGAGGCCTGTATTACTTCAGTATCAAATTTATTAATGTCACTAATCATTGATGAATCAGTTGTCATTGCTCTACTTATTTGCTCTAACTCAGCATTATCCGAGCTGCTTAATAGTGAATATAATTTTGCCATTTCTAGCAACTTCATATAAAGAGTTGGAGCTCCGCAGTCATCTCTTTCAGAAATAACATTCTCTAATGGTATTTCAAGGAATTCAGATATTATTCTAAATATTTCTACCTGAAGGGGATGGTCTTCTTTTAAATAACTTTCTAAAGGCCAATTTAATTTTTTACATGTAGCAAGAAATGCTGCATGCTTCCCTGAACAATTATGTTCTAATGGGCTTGTTTTTTTTACAGGACATTTAAGTTTTTTGATATCTATATCATATTCCCATAAGATTTTAAAAGCTTCTCTAGTATGTAAGATTGATCCACTATGAGATCCACATGATAAAGCTATTGACTTAGATGAGTTTTTAATTTTTGATGAGGCTCCACTACTTACAAATGGAATTGCTTGAAATGGTTTTAATGCTGATCTTATAAAGCTTTTATATTCTGGATTCCCTGCACACATTAAAACTCTACCTTTCTTATCACTTATTACTGCATGTACTTTGTGAATGGATTCAAGTTTTGAACCTCTCATTAAGATTACATCTAAGGGAGGATTGTTTGATGTATATAAATTTTTAAAATTAGAACTCATTTTAAATATTTGTATTGGAAGAGCAATATCCCAAATAAAGCTAATATTAATATGAGAGATATAACTTGTATTAAATTTTTTAGAATTGGCTTTACTTCTAATAACGCTATCAATGATTCTTTTTCCTTTAAATTAACTGGTTTAATCCAAATTTGTCCGTCATACCAACCTGATTCTTCATATTCAATTTTTTCAGAAGTTAATCTTTTGAATATATGATTCCAGCCAAGATATAACCTAATACATAAAAGAAATGGTAAGGATAAACTACAAAAAAGACTTAATAAAATGTACTTTGATGTAGAAGTTTCAAAATAGACACTACCTGAAGAAATAACAATAAATAAAATAAAAGTTGCTAGCCAAAACTTAAATAATATTAATGAAAACTTTTTTTTTGATTTTGGCCAAGAAAAAATTGTGGATTTAGATAATTCAATAAATTCATTTGTGGGTTGTTGGTTTAAAGGAACAGGATTATTATTTTTGCTCATGAATATTATTTATGGGAATTGCAAGTTATCTCCATTGCTCCAAAAAGATTCAAGATCATAAAACTTCCTTATCTCTGGTTGAAAAATATTTATTATTAAATCACCATAATCAAGTAGAGCCCATTTGGCTTCGTTAATTCCTTCTTTTCTAATTGGTTCGATATTAGCATTTTCTTTCAATTCCATCTCAACAGAATTAGTGATTGATCGAACTTGAACATCTGATAGGCCTTCAGCAATAAGTATCCATTCACTAATATATGAAACTTTATTAATATTAATAACCTTTATCTCTTTTGCTTTCTTTTCATCACAAGCTTTTGCTGCCATTAAAACTAAAAATTTACTGTCCATATACGTTTTCACTTGAAACTGATTTATCTGAACTTTCTTGTTGCGATAGTTCTGATCTGGCTTTTTCTGCACTTTTTCTTAATGCTTCTAATCTATCTTCAAAAATAATTCTTTTTTTCTTCTTTCTGGTTTTTTCTATTAACTCTTTTAATGCTCCACCAAGGCTTTTATAGGCGTTAGGAATACTATATCCAAATCGGCATGCAAGGTCTATCGCTCTTTCATCTGCAAAAATAGCATCTTGTAGTTTTTTTTCTGAATTATTTTTTAGGTAAAGTCTATATCCTGCAAAACCTGATAAGCCAAGAGCTAGTAGTAATAATAATCCATCTTGAACCCATAGTTCACCAATCGCCCCTCCAAGTCCTATCGCTAAAGCCGCCATTTCCCAGCCGTCTCTGGGAATTGCATCGTTTTGAATCTTTCCTACCTCATGCCAAAATAGTAGATTTCTATGGTCGATTGCATAATTATCCCATTCTTCTAGATCTATTTGAATTTCAACTTCGTCACGACCAATTTCCTCTAATGTTATCAATGGAGGATCAATAGCGGCGGCAGCTTCAATAAAAACCCAACTTTCATTCTCCGGTGGCAACAAACTCTTAAGTCGCTGAAGTTCACTCATAAAATATATTTTATTATCAATACTATAGAAACAAATGTTGCTTTTCAAGTAACTTGATTAACATCTGATGATTTATAAGTAGCATTAAATAAATAAAGTTTTAAATTATGCCTCAAAGAGGTGATCTTAAAAAAATCATTATTCTTGGTTCTGGACCTATTGTTATAGGCCAAGCATGTGAATTTGATTATTCAGGAACGCAGGCTTGTAAAGTTTTGAGAAAAGCTGGCTATGAAATTATTTTAATTAATTCGAATCCGGCATCTATAATGACTGATCCAGATATAGCAAATAAAACGTATATTGAACCTTTAACTCCTGAAATAGTTTCTCAAATAATATTAAAAGAAAAACCTGATGCGATACTTCCAACAATGGGTGGTCAGACTGCTCTTAATCTAGCTGTAAAACTATCTGAATCTGATTTTTTGAAAAAGAATAATGTTGAATTAATAGGAGCTGATTTAAAAGCTATTAATAAGGCTGAAGATAGAAAATTATTTAAGGAAGCTATGGAAAAAATAAATGTTAATATTTGTCCTTCTGGAATTGCTTCTGATTTAACTGAAGCTATTAAAGTATCTAAACAAATCAATTCATATCCATTAATTATTAGACCCGCGTTTACTTTAGGCGGAGTTGGAGGAGGTATAGCATATAATCTTGAAGAATTTAATGATCTTTGTAAATCTGGATTAGAGGAAAGTCCTAGTACTCAAATATTGATTGAAAAATCTTTAATTGGTTGGAAGGAATTTGAATTAGAAGTTATGAGAGATAAAGCTGATAACGTTGTCATAATTTGTAGTATTGAAAATCTTGACCCAATGGGCGTTCATACTGGCGATTCAATTACAGTTGCTCCTGCTCAAACATTAACTGATAAAGAATATCAGAGACTCAGAGATCTATCGTTAAAAATCATTAGAGAAGTAGGTGTTGAAACAGGAGGAAGTAATATTCAATTTGCTGTAAATCCAAAAAATGGAGATGTAATAGTTATTGAGATGAATCCAAGGGTAAGTAGATCTTCTGCATTAGCTAGCAAAGCTACAGGTTTTCCAATAGCTAAAATTGCAGCTTTGTTATCTGTTGGATACACACTAGATGAAATTATTAATGATATTACTAAAAAAACACCTTCATGTTTTGAGCCTTCAATTGATTATGTCGTAACTAAAGTACCAAGATTTGCTTTTGAAAAATTTAAAGGTTCTTCTCAAATTCTAAATACAGCAATGAAATCTGTTGGTGAATCAATGGCAATTGGTCGTTCATTTGAAGAATCGTTTCAAAAAGCACTGAGATCATTGGAAATTGGTATTTTTGGTTGGGAATGCGATTCTATTAAAGATTTCAATGACGAAAATGATTTAAAAAACAATTTACGAAAACCAACTTCTGAAAGAATTCTAATAATTAAAAAAGCAATGGAAGCTGGTAAAACTGATTCTTTTATCAATGAAATAACTAATATAGACTTATGGTTTATTGAGAAGTTACGAAATATTTTTAATTTTGAGAATCGATTTTTGAGAGGTAATGTACTTACTGAAATTGATAGAGATTTGATGTTAATTGCTAAGCAATATGGCTTTTCAGATCAACAGATTGCAAAATTAACTTACTCTGAGTTTTTTGAAGTAAGAAACTATCGAAAAAATCTCAATATCCTACCACTTTACAAAACAGTAGACACTTGTTCAGCAGAGTTTTCATCTGAAACACCATATCATTACTCGACTTATGAGGAATCCTTTTCTGAAAGGAGTTTAGAGTTATCTGACAATGAAATTTTTTCTAATAAGGAAAATATTTTAAAAAAAATTTTAATATTGGGTGGTGGACCTAACAGAATTGGTCAAGGTATTGAATTTGATTATTGTTGTTGCCATGCCTCATATCAATCATCAAGTAATGGTTATCAAACAATAATGGTTAACAGTAATCCTGAAACTGTTTCAACTGATTATGATACCAGTGATATATTGTATTTTGAACCTGTTACTTTAGAAGATGTTCTTAATATAGTTGAAGCAGAAAATCCATATGGTTTAATAGTTCAATTCGGAGGGCAAACTCCTCTAAAATTATCATTACCATTATTCAATTGGTTGAAATCTAAAGAAGGTGTCAATTGTAACTCTAAAATTCTTGGAACTTCCCCTTTATCCATTGATATTGCTGAAAATAGAGAAGAATTTACAAAGATTCTAGAAGAATTAAACATCAGACAACCTCTCAATGGAATAGCACGCAATCATGAACAGGCATTATTAGTTGCAAATAACATAGGCTTTCCATTAGTTGTAAGGCCATCATATGTATTAGGTGGAAGAGCTATGGAAATTGTCAAAGATAAAATTGAATTGTCTCGATATATATCAGAGGCAGTTAAAGTTTCACCCGATCATCCGATCCTTTTGGATCAATATTTAAGTAATGCGATAGAGATTGATGTTGATGCATTGTGTGATGATACTGGTTCAGTTGTTATAGCAGGACTAATGGAACATGTAGAACCTGCTGGGATTCATTCTGGAGATTCGGCCTGTTGCTTACCTGCAATTTCTTTATCTAAACTTACAATAGAAACTGTGAAAGAATGGACGAAATTAATTGCAAATAGATTAAATGTTGTTGGGTTAATTAATTTACAATTTGCAGTTTCTAACATAAATAATCAAGATGAAATATATATTCTTGAAGCTAATCCACGAGCATCAAGAACAATACCTTTTGTCTCTAAAGCTATTGGTAAGCCTATTGCCAAATTGGCAACTCAATTAATGCAAGGAAGTTCTTTAAAAGATGTAAATTTTACAAAGGAATTAATTCCAAAATATCAAGCGGTTAAAGAAGCAGTTTTGCCCTTTAAAAGATTCCCTGGTTCTGATACTTTACTTGGGCCAGAGATGCGCTCTACAGGTGAAGTTATGGGTTTAGCTAAGGATTTCGGCTTGGCTTATGCTAAGTCTGAATTAGCTGCAGGTAATGGGGTTCCCTCTGAAGGTATAGCGTTTTTATCTACTAATGATTTAGATAAAAATAAATTAGAGGAGATAGCCAGAGAACTAATAGTTTTAGGTTTTAAATTAATTGCAACTAAGGGCACTGCTAGATATTTATTAAATTTAGGGATTGAAGTAGACGAAGTTTTAAAGGTACATGAGGGGAGGCCTAATATTGAAGATTTAATTCGTTCTGGTCTTATCCAATTAGTAATAAATACACCAATTGGTTCTCAAGCTTTTCATGATGATGCTTATTTAAGACGAGCAGCGTTAGAATATAATATTCCAACTTTTACAACTATTCCTGCTGCAAAAGCAGCCTTGAAGGCAATTAAATCATTACAGATATATAAATTTGATACTGTATCACTTCAAGAAATTCATAGCTACTAGGAATTATTCATAATTTTTAAGTTTCACTCTTAATTGGTCAGCAAGAGAATTTCTACCAACGGATAATAATTTAAGAGTATCTTCATACATTTTTAATTGGGTTTCGGCTATTTGTAATCCTTTAATTAATTCTTTTGTATCATTTGATAAATTGTTAACCTCATATTTTTTCCCCTCAAATGTTAATAATGGACTATTACGGTTATTTTCTTTTTCAGTCATAACTTTTTCTTTTTAATAAATAAAATATAATCAGTTTATCTTTATCAACTGTTTTTCACATAATTCTTTATATATACCATTTTTATTGAACAAATCTATATGTTTTCCGCTATCAATAATCATACCTTTATCAAAAACAACAATTTTATCTGCTCCCTGAGTAGTAGATAATCTATGAGCAATTATAATAACAGTTCTATTATTCATTGCTTGATTTAACCCTTTTTGAACTTCTGCTTCTGATTCTGCATCTAAGGCACTAGTCGCTTCATCCAATAATAAAATTGATGGATTCCCTAGTATAGCTCTGGCAATAGCAATTCTCTGAATCTGACCTCCTGAAAAGTTTGTACCTCTTTCGCTTATTTTTGTATCGTATTTATTTGGAAGTTTTTGAATGAATTTATGGGCATTTGCAATCTTTGCTGACTTTATTACTTCTTCTTCACTAAATTCCCTTCCCATTTTTATTACTTCAATAATTCGTCCAGAGAACAAAAAAGGTTGTTGTTGTACTAAAGCTATGTTTTTTCTTAAATCTATTGAACTTATAGATTTAATATCTTTATCGTCTATATAAATTTTACCTTTATTTGGAGTGATGAATTTAAGGATTAATGACATCATTGTACTTTTACCAGCTCCTGAAGATCCAACAAAAGCAATTACATTTCCTTTTGAAATTTCTAGATTTATATCTTTTAAAACTTGATTATTCTTTTTATACTCGAAACTAACTTTTTTGAACTCTATCTTTCCATCAATTTTTGATATGTTTTTTAGATCATTCTCTTCTTGTTCTATAGGTTCTAAGTTTATCTTTTTTAATCTATTCAATGAAGCCTCTGTTTGCTTGAAATCATTAAAATTTGTACTAATGTGGCTTATTGGGTCAATAAGCATCAGTATGGCTGCAAAAAAACTGCTGAATTCTTCGCTAGTTAATAGACCTTGGTTTATTCTTAATGTCCCCAAACCTAATATTGCTAATATTCCAAAAGCTTCAACAAATCCTACAACTGGATGTTGGAAAGCGAGTAATTTAAGTGTTTTGTATTTTGCTTTTTTATTATTTTTCAATCTTTTATTAAATCTTTCCTTAATCCAGTTTTCTGCAGCAAATGCTCTTATGGTTGATATCCCATTTATAGACTCACCTATTAATCCAGCTAAATCGCTTGTAGTTTCTTGACTCTTTTCAGAAGCTCTTAAAACTCTTTTCCCAAATGTATTTACTGAAATAATTATTATTGGAGCAATAACAAGAGTAGATAATGTTAATGACCAATCTAAATAAAACATATAAATAATCACTGCTAATAATTGTAAAATACATGGCAATGTATCTTGAAATGATTTATAAATCACTTCACTGACTCTGTCAGCATCTTCTGTGAGCCTATACGTTATATCACCTGCAGAGATATTACTAATAGAATTTATTTTAATTTTTTGAATATTACTAAATAATTTTTGTCTCATTACTTCACTAATTTCTAGTGCAGGTTTTGCAACATATATATCTTGACCGAATTGAGCTATTTTTTGAATTAAGAATATTACAAGAGCACTTATTATTATTTTAGAAACATTTAAAAGATCTCCTGTACCTATTGCTGGGATCAATTTCCCAGCAACATAAGCTAATATCGGCCAACATCCTACATAAATAATCATGCAAACAAAACCTTTTAAAAATCTATTTATATATGGAGTTATTGGTGGAATTAATCGCAAGATATTCTGTTAAAGTATTCTTTTTATTTTATCAATAGCTGCGGTTTATTAAAACAATGAAATTAGATCAATTTTTAAAATGGAATAACTTTGCTTCTTCTGGAGGTGAGGCCAAAATTCTTATAAAGTCTGGACTTATTAAAGTGAATGGAGAAATAGAAACAAAAAGAGGAAGAAAACTAATCAAAGGAGATAAAGTTATGTTTCTAAAAAATGAATTAATTTTTGAATAATTAGCTTATTTACCGCAAGCTATATTAGTATAATTTTCTTGGTCAATATATTTTGAGAAAATCTGTAATCGCTGGTAATTGGAAGATGCACATGACATGTGCCGATACAAAAAATTATTTGGAGGTTTTTCTTCCACTTATTAAAAATATTCCTAATGATAGAAAAATAGTAATTGCACCTCCATTTACAGCAATTTCTACTTTTTCAAATTATTCCAACTTTGAATATTTAGATATTGCAAGTCAAAATATTCATTGGGAAGAAAAAGGAGCTTTTACAGCAGAAATCTCCCCGACAATGCTTATTGAACACAAAGTTCAATATGCAATTGTTGGTCATAGTGAACCTCGAAAATATTTTAGTGAAAGTGATGAGCAAATTAATAAAAGGGCAGTTTTTGCACAATCAAGTGGTCTTACTCCAATAGTTTGTGTTGGTGAAACTCTTGAACAAAGAGAAAGAGGTGAAGCGGATAGGGTTATTACCAGACAGGTTGAACAGGGTTTGGAGAATACTGATCCATCTAATCTCATAGTCGCTTATGAACCTATATGGGCTATTGGTACCGGTAAAACTTGTGAAGCAAGTGATGCAAATAAAATATGTGCTTTGATAAGGAAGTTAATTGGATATGAAGATGTAATAATTCAATATGGAGGATCAGTTAAACCAAATAATATTGACGAAATTATGTCAATGAGTGATATAGATGGAGTCTTGGTTGGAGGGGCATCATTAGATCCTAATAGTTTTGCAAGAATTGCAAATTATCAATAATAAAAACCCGTGGCCAAAAGGGTGGGGACAAAAAACCGCTATAATGGGGGTTATCAATTTAACTCCTGATTCATTTAGTGATGGTGGAGATTTAAATTCTTCAAAGAAAGTTTTAGATCAAGTTAATAATTTTTTGAGTAACGGTGTAGATATTGTTGATCTTGGTGCTCAGAGCACAAGGCCTGGTGCTGAAGAAGTTGGATCTAAAAAAGAAATAGAAAGGTTGATCCCATATTTGAAATTAATAAGATCTAAATATCCAGATGTTTTAATTTCTATTGATACCTTTAATTCTGATGTAGCTTACGAAGCTCTTTTAAATGGTGCAAATTGGATTAATGATGTTACGGGCGGAAGAAGAGATAAGGAGATTTTGGATGTTGTTTCAAAATTTAATTGCCCATTTGTTATAACTCACAGTCGTGGGAATAGTAAAAATATGAATGAACTTTCTAAATATGAAAATGTATTGAGTGAGGTTAAGTCCTCTCTTGAGATCCTAATAAATGATGCTTTTGAGAAGAACATATCAAGAGAAAATATAATTGTGGATCCTGGAATTGGTTTTTCAAAAGATATTATTCAAAATCTCGAAATTTTAAGAAACTTGGATGTATTTAAAGAATTAAATTTACCAATCCTTATTGGAGCATCAAGGAAAAGATTTATAGGAGAAATTTTAGATGAAATAAATCCTAAAGAAAGAGATATAGGAACACTCGCAATAAGTTGTCTTTGTTCACAATTTAATATTGATATTGTAAGAGTTCATAATGTAAAAATGAATTATCAAATTCTTAAAGTCGCCGATAGTATTTACAGAGAATAGAAGGAATTACTATTCTTTTACACCTTCAATTTTATCCTCTACTTCTTGGTAAAGCTCTTTTAATTGTTCTATATTTTCGTCTGATGTTTCCCAATATCCCCTGCCATTAACCTCTAATAAAGTACCCACTATTCTTCTAAAGCTATTAGGATTCAAATCCATTAATCTTTTCCTCATCTCTTCATCATTTATGAAGGTGTCATTTGTTTCTTCATAAACAAAATTATCAACTTGACCACTTGTTGCACTCCAACCAAGAGTGTAATTGAGTCTGTTAGATAATTCTCTTACTCCTTCGTAACCAGATTTGAGCATACCCTCATACCACTTAGGATTTAAAAGTTTTGTTCTTGAATCTAATCTAATGGTCTCTCCAAGGGTTCTAACTTGAGCATTAGATGTTGTGGTATCTGCTATGTAGCTGCTTGGTTCTTTCCCGTCATCTCTTAGTGTCTTAATTAATTTGGTTGGATCTGAGTCAAAATAATGACTTACATCAGTAAGAGAAATTTCTGAAGAGTCAAGATTTTGGAATGTAACATCTGCTGTTTTCATTACAGATTCAAATACATCTCTCTTTTGATTCATTTCTCCTGGATTATCAGCGTTAAAAGCATATGTTTTTCGTGATAAATACATTTCTTGTAATTCATTTTCTTCCTCCCAAGTTGAATTTTCTACAGCTAAATTTACATTTGAACTGTAGCTACCACTTGCATTAGAAAAAACTCTTGCAGAAGCTTCTCTGAGAGAAGTGCCTTCTTTTTCTGCTTGTTCTAATGAATGTTTTCTTACAAAATTTGACTCCAAAGGCTCATCAGCCTCAGCTGCTAATTTTACGGCTTGATCAATTAATGCCATTTGATTGATAAATAGATCTCTAAATACTCCAGAACAGTTAACCACTACATCTATTCTTGGCCTACCCAATTCTTCTAATGGTATTAATTCCAATTTATTAATTCTTCCAACAGAGTCTGGTTTAGGCTTTACCCCTACAAACCACAAGATTTGTGCCAATGATTCTCCATAAGTTTTGATGTTGTCAGTCCCCCACAAAACGCAAGCTATTGTTTCAGGCCAGGAACCTTGCTCTTCTTTTTGTCTCTCAATTAATTTGTCAACAACAGACTTTGCTGCGGCAACTGCTGCAGTAGTAGGAATTGATTGAGGATCAAGTGCATGAATGTTTTTTCCGCTTGGCAATACTCCTGGGTTTCTTATGGGGTCTCCTCCAGGCCCTGGTAAAACATAATTACCATCCAATGCCTTAATAAGACTATCCATTTCTTTATCAGCACAAACCTGTTCTAGGCAGAAAAGTAAGTAATCAAATAATTTATTTAATTCTTTCTGGTTAACTTCATTAAATCCATTTAATCTGCAGACTCTCAGCCAAGGGGTAGGTAAATTTAGACCAAATAATTTTAAAAATTCGAATAATTTAGAAAGGAGTGATTTTTCTAAATAAACTCTACCATCAACAATTTTTAATGAGTTGACCATCGCAAAAATCGACTCTCTTGCTGTCTTTATAATTTTTTCATTTAACTCTACAAACTTAAGTTCTCCCTTATTATTACCATCGTAAACTTCATCAATTTTTAGATTTATTGATTCTGCTAATAAACCAGGTAATGACCTTAGACCTTCTTGTTCTCTTTCTAATGAAGCTATATTTACTAATGTAGCAACGGCTTCCTCAGCAGTTGGTGCCTCTCCAATCGTATGGAGTCCACATGGTAATAATCTACTTTCTATCTCCATTAATTGCTTATATATATTCCCTACGAACAGATCTCTCTCTTCAATAGTTAATTCCTCTACCTCTAGAATAGGTAATTCTACATCTTTGTCGAGATTACATTGCTTTGAAGTTTCCACAATTGCGTTAACAATTTGAATACCTCTACTACTTTCTCTTAGTTGTTGATATGAACCTACAAGCTCGCTCAATTCTTTAAGCCCTTTATAAAGGCCTGCATTTTCAGCAGGAGGAGTTAAGTAACTAATGGTGGATGCATATCCTCTTCTTTTTGCAATTGTTGCTTCTGATGGGTTATTTGCTGCGTAATAATATAAATTTGGCAGAGATCCAATTAAAGAATCGGGATAACATGTCTCACTCATGCCCATTTGTTTTCCAGGCATAAATTCAAGTGAACCGTGTGTCCCAAAATGAAGAACTGCATCAGCTCCCCAAATTTTTTCTACATAAGTGTAATAAGCAGCAAAACCATGGTGAGGACTAGCACTTCTTGAGTAAAGTAATCTCATTGGATCTCCTTCATAACCAAATGTTGGTTGTACACCTATAAAAACATTTCCAAAATGTTTCCCGTAAATAAGTAAATTTTGTCCATCGCTATTTAAGTTGCCAGGCGGCTTACCCCAGTTCTCTTCTAGTCTCCTGGAGT
>QCUW01000007.1 GCA_003210695.1 Prochlorococcus sp. AG-679-P15
TGTTTTAATGGGTGCACTCATTGTATTTACACAAGGATCTGTAGTTGCTCCTTTCATTTATTCAATCTTCTAAATATATGAGTAGAGAAATTTTTTTAATTTTATTTAATAGTTAGTAAAATATCAAGAAGTACTTCTATAACTATTATTTGATTTACTCTTAGAAAATAATGATTTGAATCTAAAGATTTTTTTAACTTTAAATAAATAAGTCTAAAATTAATTTTTTTATTTCATAACTTTTTATTCTTTGTCGCAACTAACTTTTTGAATACTTTCTGTTTGATCAATCTCAAAACATAATGATTTATTTTTTATTTTATTTAATACAAGATTTTCTTTTGATGATTTAAGTAAACCTTTATTAATAAATTTTGACGTTTTCAGTAAACCTTTATTGATAAAATATGCATATTCTTTTGGAGAATTTGCTAAAAATAAATAACTATCATCATTTTGTAGTTCTATATTTTCCCATTCTTTTTCAAACTTTTTACTTGGTGCAATCTCAGTCTGGTTTAGAACCAAATTCTTTGTTAGGATATATTCTCTTGTTAATGATTTTCTATCATAGTTATTAGTAAGTAGTTTTTTCAAAGGTAAATCCCATAATGTTGATACACTCCAGATAGAAAAAAGATAAATAGTTATTAATCCATAAATTATTATCAAATTTTTACTATTTTCAAGAAATTTATTTTTAAAAGTATTAGTAAAATTATTTACAGGCTCTGATAAAGCATAAATTATCAAACTAAATGAACTCGCTAAAGCCACTCTTGTATAAGGAATTGATAAAGTCCATAACAAAATCCAAAAAACTAAAATCAATAAAAAGAACTTTTTTTTATTTTTTTTGAATAAATTGATTTGAAATAATGCTATTAAAGTAAATGGAGATAGAGAAAGCATGGATACCATCATATGTCTTGGACCAATAAGATTTAATGCGTTAGCAAATATGGTTGGGAAAATAAATAAATTTTCTAATTTATTAAATATGTATCGAATTGGCTCTAATCCTAAAGTTGCGTATAATATAGTTGCTATAGGTTTAAACAAGTTTGGAATATTTATCAATGCATATTTTTCTAGGGATGATTCATAATCCATAGTTGAAACAGCTTGAGGAAAAATAGTCTTTAAAAACTCTGGGGGAGAAACAAAATAAAATGGATTTGATAAATATTTATAATTTAAGATCCCTGTAAGTAATACTAATATTAATAAAAAAATAGAAGAAAAAATTATTGCTATTAAACGTAAGTTAATTTTTTTAATTTCTTTGAAATTAATATAAAACTTTGAATTAAAAATATTATAGAGAAATACTATTAATGATATTAATATAAAAGTAAGTGAAGATAATCTTATACTTACAGTTGCTATACTAATAAATAAAGAAATGGAAGAAAATATTATTTTAGCTTGTTTTTGTTGGTATGATATTGATTTAAAAATAGTATAAATACCCGTTAATTGAAATAAGCAAAGATAAATATCATGTTTACCTGAAAGCGCTATATCCCATACATCTGGGGTCGTTAATATTATTGAGATTAAAAGAATACTTCTTTTAAGATTAATATTTCCTAGATTAAAAGTTAATTCTAAGCTATTTAAAATAACTAGTAAAAGAGAAATAACTCTTATTGTTCTAACTATTATCCAGTTATTTGTTAATTGAATAATTAAAGCATCAAAGAAAGAGGCTAGTGAATCAGTTCTAAGTGCAAAACCCATTTGGTAATAATTAATTAAACTAATATCTTGTAATCTTGAGATTTGTAATGAATCGTAGAAATACTGTCCTAAAGCATCCCCATGAGATACTGGTAGTAAATATCGTAAAAAAAGACATCCACACTGAATAATTATTATGCCAATTAGAGAGATTAATAAAGGGTGTTTTTTAAATTCATAGTTATGAAAATTATTAGAAATACAATTAATACCAGACTTAAAATTTTTATAAAAATTTATTATATTTTTTTTATTTGAAATAATTAGAATAGGAGGAATTATTATAAATAAAGAATAGTATTTTAGTGTAATGCCAAAAAAGTGAAGAAATATATTTAATGCACCTAAGATTATAAAAGTCATTAAAAATCCTAGAGATAAGCTAAGACTAATATTTACCTTTGAATAAATTTCTTCTTGATTTAAGCTATTTATTATATTGCTAAAAATACTTGAAAAATCTATCCATATTAATAAAAAAATTGTAGTAGTTATTATTATTTCCATACTGACTTTATTTAAATTTATCAAAAATATTTTTGAGTAAACATTATATTACTTGATATTGAGCTAATTTTATTATCATTTTCTTTTATAAAAAAATATATATAAAATTAAATGTAATTAACTTTTGTATTACATAAAAAAATTAAAAGAGTAGTAAAAAGACTAGTATTAGACTAATAAAAGTTTCATATACTTTCCTTTTAGTCTATTGCTTAGTTTCCAAAATTAAAGTGACTTACATTAAAAAGACCCATATAGGGTCTTTGTTGGACTTTTTAAGACTTAAAAAAAAACTCCCCGGGCGGGATTCGAACCTGCGACCAATCGATTAACAGTCGATCGCTCTACCGCTGAGCTACCGAGGAATATTAAAAATTTAACTCTTAAATGTCCCTTATGACAATAGGTAATATTTAATTATAATGAAATTTTAATGGTTTCTGCCAATCTGATAAATTTCCATTCTTAAACTCTGCAACTGCATCTGCGTAAATTAATTCCTCTAAACGATGAGTTATCCATAAAGCGGTAAATGGATTTTTTTTATTGTTTGTAAGATTTTTAATTATTTCTAGAACTTTTAATTGACTAGAACTATCTAATAGCGCTGTGGGCTCGTCCATAAGAAGAAAATTCTTATCACTTATCAAGCAACAAGCAATAGTTAATCTTTGTTTTTGACCACCACTTAAAGTATGAATCGGCCTTTTTTCAAACCCTGTTAATCCAACATTGTTGAGTGCACTATAAATTTTATTATTTATATCTTTTCTACTTAATTTTTGATTAATATTTAGAAGAAGTTCGCTCCTACAGTTTGGCATTAAAATTTGATGATCAGGATTTTGAAAAACCATTCCAACATTAGCTGTATTATATATATATCCATTACTTGGTTTTAGAAGTCCATTAATTAGTTTTAGCAAGGTACTCTTCCCACTTCCATTTTTACCAACTATCATCCATAAACCATTTTTTTTAATAGAAAAGCCACATTTATTTATTACATTCTCTTTATTCCCTGGCCATGAAAAGCTTACATTTTTAAAAGTTATATTAGGTAGTTCACCTTGCGAAGTATTCTCTATCCCAATCATACTAGATATCTAAAGAAAATCCCGGTCTTTTTGAACCACCTGGCACCGCAGACTTTTCGTATATCTGAACAGAAATAACCTCTTTTGCAAGAACAGTTATCAATTTATCTTGAACTTTTTCACAACTTAATTCGATTAAAGGGGTATTTTGATTATTGCCACTCATACAATCTTTTATCTCATCATAGATTTTTTTAACATCATCGTAATGTTTCTTCTGAATTGAGAGGGGAAAGGGGGAATATCTGAGGCTTATTTCAAGTGAATACATAAAAATAATAGTTAATATTTTATTATAAACAAACTATAGACCAATCTTTTCTAAGAAGTTGTTTTGAAATTAAGTTCAATTAAAAATTTTTTTTATAAAAGATTTATAAATGCATTTATGATAAGAATAACAAATTTAATTTTGTAGACTTTTTACATGGAAATAGCAAGTGATATTACTTATTTAGTGGGGAATACACCTTTAGTAAAATTAGATCGTATAAAAAAATACTGTAAGTGTCATCCAGAAATAATAGCAAAACTTGAAAGTTTCAATCCATCAGCATCTGTAAAAGATCGCATAGCATATTCAATGTTAAATTCGGCAGAAAAAGATGGTTTAATATCACCTGGACAAACAACCTTAATTGAAGCGACAAGTGGTAATACTGGTATAGCTTTAGCAATGGTTGCAGCAGCTAAGGGCTATAGATTGATATTAACTATGCCAGATACTATGAGTATTGAAAGAAGGGCAATGCTTCGCGCATATGGTGCAGAATTACAACTTACTCCAGGCAAAGAAGGAATGAAAGGGGCATTAGATTTAGCAAATGAATTATCTTCGAGTATTCCAAATAGCTTTCAATTCAATCAGTTTGAAAATCTCGCTAATCCAGATATTCATGAAAGGACAACAGCTAAAGAAATTTGGGATCAATCCAATCAGAACATTGATGGATTAATTACGGGAGTGGGCACTGGAGGAACCGTCACCGGATGCTCTAGATTTTTAAAAAAAGTTAATCCTGATTGCAAAATATATGCAGTGGAGCCTGCAAAAAGTGCTGTTATTTCAGGAGAAAAACCTGGCTCTCACTCGATCCAAGGGATTGGAGCAGGCTTTGTTCCTAAAGTACTTGATACTCAATTAATAGATGAAATTATCAAGATAGATGATGACGAAGCATTTTATTATGGGAGGTTGTTAGCTCGATTAGAGGGTCTTTTATCAGGAATTAGTAGCGGCGCTGCTTTGGCAGCAGCAATCAAAATAGGTCAAAGGCAAGAGCTTATTAATCAAAGATTAATAGTGATTCTTCCAAGTTTTGGTGAAAGATACTTATCTACAGCGATGTTTGAATCAAACACTGTAATTAAAGCTAGGCAAGACGGTTATCTATAAATAAAGGAATTTAGATATGACAAAAAATCTTTATAAAGAATTAGAATTAAAAGAAAATGCAACTCAAGGTGAAATTAAATCTTCTTACCGTCGCTTAGTTAAACAACATCATCCCGATGCAGGAGGTAAGAAAGATAGGTTTCTTGCAATACAAGATGCATGGGAGACTCTGAATGATCCTTTTAAAAAAGAACAATACGATAAAACCCTATTTTCATTACAACAATCATCTAATTTCAGAAATGAAAATTGGGAAGAGAAAGTTAATACAACAAAATATAGTTCTACATTAAAAGACAATGAGGTTAAAAATTGGATTAAAAATATTTATAATCCTACCAATAGAATTATTAGCCAAATAATCAAACCTTTGAGCCAAGAAATAAAAGAACTATCTGCTGATCCATATGATGAAGAATTGATGGATAAATTTTGCAGTTACATTACTCTTTCCCAAAAAAAAATTGAAAAAGTTGATAAACTTTACAAGTCCATTTCTGTTCCGAATTCAATATCCTCTTTAGGTTTAGATCTTTATCATTGTTTTTCTCAAGTTAAAGATGCTTTATCAGAACTGGATAAGTACACACAAGGATATGTAGATGATTATTTATTTGATGGCAAAGAAATGATGAAAGAGGCAAAAAGAATCCAATCAAAAATGGCTTATGATAAAAAATCTATAATTTCCTGAATAACTATTCTGCAATTATATATTCTTTCAGTTGGTCTAATTTAAACCAAACATCTGGGACGGGGCGACGCCATCTTACTTGAGCATATTCTTCTTTAATACTTA
This sequence comes from Prochlorococcus sp. AG-679-P15, assembly GCA_003210695.1. Classification (GTDB taxonomy): domain Bacteria; phylum Cyanobacteriota; class Cyanobacteriia; order PCC-6307; family Cyanobiaceae; genus Prochlorococcus_A. The sequence continues at coordinate 5,543 of QCUW01000007.1, forward strand.
AAATTTCTCCTGGGCCTTCAAATACATAACTAGGTAAATCTTTATCACTAGCTAATGCTTCGACACTATTCTCATAAATACTTTTATCTATATAGACTAAACTTCCTTTCTTTAGCGGCTTCTTGGGTATCGACTCAGTCATGGTGAGATTTATTAATTTATTTTAATTTCTAAATTTATTATACAAAAACTTTTTTGATAATTTTTTTAAATTGATTACATCATAATAATTACAATCGATCCAAAAATTTAATAGTCTAAATTAATTACCAATTTAATTATATGCGTCTTTTACTCCTTGGATGTACCGGTTTTATAGGGAAAGAATTAGTCCCAGCTTTACTCAAAGAGGGCCACCAACTTTGTATTATCAGTAGAAAAAATATTAATAATTTGAAGATAAATGTTCCTTTAGATAAATTTAAATTTCTTAAAATTGATCTTTCAAAAAAACGAAATTGGAGCAATGAAAATCTATTAACTAATTTAAAAGATTCTGATGGGATAATTAATTTAATAGGTGAACCAATAGCAGATAAAAAATGGACTGAAATTCAAAAAGAAGAGATTGAAACAAGCAGGATTAATTCAACTAAGTATTTAATGGAAACTCTGAAAAAATCTAAAATCAATCCAAAAGTTATAGTTAATGGCTCGGCAATAGGTTTCTATGGAACAAGTCTAACTAAAGAATTCAATGAAAATAGTCAGAGTGGTAATGATTTTTTAGCTAACCTTTGCAACAAATGGGAGGAAGTTGCGAATGGAAAACCATTTTTCTCGAGATTAGTAATTTTCAGAATTGGAATAGTTTTAGAAGCAGAAGGAGGAGCACTAGGAAAAATGCTTCCAATATTTAAAATTGGACTGGGAGGTCCAATTGGAGATGGTAAGCAATGGATGAGTTGGATTCATAGAAGTGACTTATGTGGATTAATAATTAAAGCATTAGTAGAGAAAAAATTTTCTGGGGTATATAACGCTGTTGCACCTGAACCAGTATTAATGAAGGATTTCTCTAAAACTTTAGGGAGATGCCTCAATAGACCAGATTTACTCCCAGTGCCTGGAACAATACTGAAACTATTATTAGGTGATGGGGCAAAATTAGTATTAGAGGGGCAAAAAGTAATCAGTATTAAATTACAAAAAAATATTTATAAATTTAAATTTCCTCTTCTTGAGAAAGCCATTTACGCTTCCACCAAGAATTAATTCCATTAACTAAAGCACTAACAATTAAGATAGTGATTAGAGGTGTGATAAGTGGAGTCCAAAGATTCTGAAAGATATTAAGGAAAATAAATACTCCATTAATTTGCATAATTACTGCAAAAATAAAAAATATTGCAAAAAAAATAACAACAAATAAATTTATCAATAAAAAATTATCAATAATCACTTTAAACTTTGTTTCAGATTTCTGCTTAGTCATTTTGGATGAAACCCTTTAATATCATTAGTTATCTTAATGCATGAATTACTCTCTCCGATTCTTAGATTTGCATTATCAATACAAGAACTCAAAAACTTTTTGTCTAGCTTTATCAGATAAATAACTTTAAGGATTAGATTTATTGTCTGATTTATTTGATCTTTCTTATTTATATAATTAGTAGAACAAAAAACATAGCTACCAAGTAATCGTCTTTGAGCTTCTGCAAAAGATTTTGTAAATTGCGGACCATTACCTTCAATTTGAATAACTGGCTTTGCTAAACCGATTGCCTGCTCTGATGCAGTTCCAGCCATACTTATTACGAAATTACTCTTAAATAATATTTCTTCAAACAAATTCCAGTTCAAATTAATCGTAATAAATCCATATCTAAATTCTAAACTGTCATTTTTTCCTTTTTTTTCTTTGTAAATCCATTTTCTTTGGCTTAGTATCTGCCTTATTTTCTCTAAAGAAAGATCATTTACTATGGCAAATTTGAATGAAATATTCTCAAAATATTTCAACTTAGACATTGTCTCTAAAACTTCTAAAATCAATTTCAAATTATCTAAAAGTTCAGGAAATCTACTTCCAGGAAATAACCCAATATTAAAAGGTTCGGTTTTAGATTTATTTTCAAAAAAAGAAAATTTATCCATAAATGGATTACCTAAAAAAAATACTTTTTTTCTTAATTGTTGAGTTAAATCATCTGCTGTTAAGAAATCCCTTGTATATATTCTTTTCGCATATTTTGAGATTAAAAAAAATTTGCAAGGCCAAGGTAATTTCAATCTCCCCTCATAGTGACTAGAGTAAGCCACTAAATATGTAAAAAATTCTTTTTTTGCAAACCACGCAAAAAAAACAGGAACTATATCTCCAATTACTAAATAAAAATCATATTCATTTCTTAATTTATAAGACAAATATAATTTTTTAAAAAAATAAATTATTTGTCCTCCAAATATTTCAAACATTCTCCCCATAAAAGAATTATAACCAAGACCACCAGTTCTAAATTTTTTGGTTTTACCAATAATTCTTATATTTACTTTTTTATAATTTTCACCATCACCTACAATAGGGAGAGCATCTACAAGATCACCTTTCTTTACGAAATATTTAGCTAGTAAACTACCAGACAAATCTTCTCCATGTCCATTACTTAATAGTAAAATTCTGGACAATTTAAAATTCTAACCATTTATTGATTTTGGTTAATTCTGGCCAGTTTGGATACCTATTAAATCCATCTTCGACTGACTCTTTTAACTCAGTCTTTACATCAGGCATCATCATTGCCATTTTTTTAATTAATTCAACATGCTCTCTAACACCTTTATTATTTGTAGCCAAAAGAGCTAAGGACAAATTCATTCTTGCTTGCGGGTCTTGCTGATTTAGGCGCACTGCCTGTCGAGCTGCTGCTAATGCGTCTTCATTATTCTTCAATAGAAGCTGTAACCAAGATAAACAAGTCCAAGCAGCAAAGTGGTTGGGTATCTGTTGAATGATTTTTTGAAAATCTTCTGCAATTGGTATTAACTCTTGACCATCTTGATATCTAGATAAGGCCGCATTGAAATCGGATTCAATTGGATTAATGTCATCTATCATATATTTTTTTTCTAAACTGCAAAAGAGCTTCCGCAGCCACAAGTTTGAGAAGCATTAGGATTAACAAAATTGAAACCTCCTCCAATTAAATCCTTACTAAAATCTAGTTGCATGCCGTAAATATATAAGAGACTTTTTGGGTCGCATATTACTTTGAAGGTTTGTTCGGAACTCAATGAATAATCATATACTTTATCATCTGCATTTATTTCATCTTCAACAATAAAATCCATAGTATAACTCATACCACTACATCCTCCAGATCTTACGCCAACTCTTAGAGCTTTCTTATCAGTCTGATTCTTCAATAAAAAAGATATTTGCTCTATGGCATCATTGGTTATTAAAATTCCCTTACCATCATCTGAGGTCTTTATTTTTTCTTCTATTTTTACATTTTCCATAAGTACATATAAACCTATAGTTACACTATAAAAAATATAGACAAAACATGCATATTTCAAACAATATACAAAGTTGATTTGTTATAATTTACTAAAAAAGTGAAAATTGCAATAATAGGTTCTGGGCTAGCTGGTTTAACAGCTGCAGTTAATTTAGTTGATGAAGGTCATGAAGTAGATATTTACGAAAGCAGATCATTCTGGGGCGGAAAAGTTGGTAGTTGGGAAGATAAAGATGGTAACCACATAGAGATGGGATTGCATGTATTTTTCTATAACTATGCAAATCTGTTTAAACTCATGAAAAAAGTTGGAGCATTAGATAATTTGCTTCCGAAAGAACATACTCATTTATTTATAAATAATGGTGGTGATTTAAAATCTTTGGATTTTAGATTTGCCTTGGGAGCTCCTTTTAACGGTCTAAAGGCTTTTTTCACTACAGAACAATTAACATGGGTAGATAAGTTAAGAAATGCATTAGCTTTGGGAACTAGTCCGATAGTTAGAGGATTAGTAGATTACGAAGGAGCAATGAAGATAATAAGAGACTTAGATAAAATAAGCTTTAAAGAATGGTTTTTAAATCATGGCGGAAGTTTAAGAAGTCTTGAAAGAATGTGGGATCCAATCGCTTACGCGTTAGGTTTTATAAATTGTAAAGATATTTCTGCAAGATGCATGTTAACTATTTTTATGATGTTTGCATCAAAGACTGAAGCGTCTAAGCTTAATCTTTTAAAAGGATCACCTCATAAATGGCTAACACAACCAATCGTTGATTACATCTCAAAGAAAGGTTGCAAAATCCATTTAAATCATAAGATCGAAAAAATTATTTATGAAAAAGAATCTTCTTCCTACTCTGTCACCCAATTAAAAATATCGACTCCCGAGGGGCCCAAAGCTATATTTGCTGATACATTTCTCGCTGCATGTGATGTACCTGGAATTAAAAAAATAGTTCCTAAAGAATGGTATCAATTTAAAGAATTTGAAGGTTTAAAAAAACTTAGAGCAGTTGCAGTAGCAACAATACAACTAAGATATGATGGATGGGTTACCGAATTAAAAAATGATAACAAAAGTCAGATTCCTACAGGTTTAGATAATCTTTTATATTCCGCTGATGCATCTTTTAGTTGTTTTGCAGATTTAGCTTTAGCAAGTCCAGCAGATTATAGAAAGGAGGGAATGGGATCTCTACTCCAATGTGTTTTGACTCCAGGAGATCGTTGGATGGGTAGATCAACAGAAAGAATAACCAAAGAGATTGATGCTGAGGTACGACGTCTATTTCCTTCTTCGAAAAATCTAAAATTGCTTTGGAGTAATGTAGTACAAGTTCCACAATCACTTTATAGAGAATCTCCAGGTATGGAACCTTTTAGACCAGATCAAAGAACTTCAATATCAAATTTCTTTATGGCAGGTAGCTATACAAAGCAAGACTATATAGATTCTATGGAGGGAGCTACTATGAGCGGTCATCTAGCAGCAGCAGCAATCCTAGATAAGAAAGCCGAGTTAGCAAAGAATCTTGCGGTTAGCTAACTATGGGTACTTGGCTTAAACATGAAGTAATTACTATTGTAAATGCGCCATTAGATAACGTTTGGAACACTTGGAGTGATTTAGATTCTATGTCTCTGTGGATGAGCTGGATTGAATCAGTGAAAACAGTTGATCAAGAAACATCTACCTTACCTGATTTAACCGAATGGACTTTAGCTGCTAATGGATTCAAATTTAAATGGAAAGCACAAATAACAGAAAGGATTGAGAAGAACAAATTGAAATGGAAATCTATAGGAGGATTACCAACTCAGGGATCTGTAATTTTTGAATCAAAAGGGGACTTTTCAACCTCAGTAAACTTAGCAGTTACCTATGAATTACCTAAAATGATTGCTCGATTTATGGAAGAAAAAATTCTGGGTAAAATGGTAACTAATGAATTACAAGCTAATATAAATAGGTTTCGAGATTTGGTAGAAAAAAATTATAAACATGAATTATCTAATTAAAAATATCTATCGCAGCATCTAACAATCCTTCAAAGGTATATTGGATCGCCTCCCTATTTACTCTACCAAAAATTTTTTTACATGTTTTTGAAGTTTGAGGACCAATAGTCAATAACTTTGCATTATCAAGAAATGTTAACCATTCTTCCCCAAATTCTTTTTCAAGCAAAAAAGCAGAATTTAATACTGTTTTACCACTTGAAAAAACCATTGCATTAACTTTTTTGCTGGCGATAGCATTAATTGTTTCTTGAGGAATTGAATCCGGACATCTTGTTTCATAAGCAGCAACGTCTACAACACGTGAACCAGAATTCCTAAATTCATCAGCGATTAAATTCCTGCCTCCTGTTTGAACCCTTGGCAAAAAGACTCTGAGTCCATATCCTGATATCGGAAAATTTTCAATTAAACTTTCCGCTACAAATTCTGGAGGAACAAAATCAGCCTCTATACCTAAATCAAGTAGAGTTAAAGAAGTTTTCTCCCCTACTACAGCAATTTTTATTTTATTTGAACATTCTTTTAATGAAGTATTAAAATTTTTTAATCTTTCATCTACAAACTTTATTCCATTACTACTTGAAAAAATGATCCAGTGAAAATCATTTATTTCACTTAAGGCTTCATCAAGAGGATTTAAATCATCGGGATAGCCAACATCAATTGCTGGAAAATCAAATATTTGCGCACCCTTATTAGTAAATAATTTTTTTATATCAGATATGGTATCTTTTGATCGAGTAATAATTATTTTTTTTTGGTACAAAGGAAGCTCAACTTTTAGCATTATTTCCCTCAAATTTTGAATCTTTATCTTGAGTTTTATTTTTTAATTCTTCGAGAAGCTTAAGTACTGACAATCCTTTTTCCAATACTGTATCGTCTTTGAAAGTCATTTCCGGTACTCTTCTCATTTCTACTCTTTGACCTAAAGTATGTTTGATAAAGTTTTTGGCGAGATTTAAATTATCAACAATTTCTTTTCTTATTTCCTCTTCAGCAGTTGATGTGACGTAAATCTTGCAAAATTGCAAATCTCTTGTTAAATCTACTTTTGAAATATGAATAAAATTACTCTTTAATAGATCATTTTCCAAATCATTTTGCAATATAAGAGTTATCTCCTTTTTTAGCAAAGAAGAAACTTTTGCAATTCGATAATTATTAGGCATTATGGTTGTAAGTTAATTGGATTAGTCATTGCTTTTAGCACGAAATAAACTGTTATGAACGCACTAATTACTGAAGATATTAAACCCACTAAGGTTAATGGATTTGATCTATTCTTAAACAAAGGTTCTAGTAATGCAACTAAACCTCCAGCAATAATAGAAATTAAATATTTAGGATATCTGGCAACATTAGAGAAGAATTCGCCCATTAGCTCCACAATTAGATTACTTTTTTAGCTAAGTTTTAACAAACATTAAATAGCATGATTACATTATATCAATTTAGACATAGCGCTTTTTGCTTAAAAACCAGAATGGCTCTTCAGGCCAAGAAATTACAATATAGAGTTGAAGAAGTTACCCCAGGCATAGGGCAATTTGAAATCTTCAAGATATCTGGTCAAAAACAAGTTCCAATAATTGTTGATGATAATGATCAAATTATTAGTGACTCTTCAATTATTTGCGAATATATAAATAAAAAAAATGACAATAATCCACTATTCCCTGAAGATCCTATGTTGTTTGCGCAATGCAAATTAATAGAAGATTGGGCTGATACCACTATGGCTTCAACTTGTAGAAAAGCTCTAATTAAATCAGCAATAGAGAATCGACAACTACGAACTGCTTTACTTCCAGACGAAATACCATCTTCAGTTAAAGGATTAGTTGATAAATTACCTTTTAAAAATCTTAGTAAAATTTCTAATGTGGTTTTATCTTCTAAAGATAATTTAGAACTCCAAAAAATATTAGAGTCTTTATCCAAATCTTTAATTAATACAAAATATATAATAGGGGATAATTTATCAATAGCTGATATTGCAATTGCAGCACAATTATCTCTTCTTAAGTTTCCAAAGTCTTCAGGACCTATTCTTTCTGGAGAAGGATGCCAAGAATATATAAACAACCCTTACCTGGAAAATCTATTTATATGGAGAAATAATTTGGAAGAATATATTTTTAGTGCTAACTCCCAATAAATTTAAAAGTTAGTTTATATTTACTAGTTTTTATTGAACGGACTGAAGGATCACCAACTTTGGATCCATATGAAGCAACATATTGCACTCCACAAATTGATGGTTTTATTGAATTATTAACTTCCAATATTTCTTCGGTACATTTTTGAAATTTACTAATTGTCTCCACCTGATTAATCCTTGAAGCACCTGGCTTATGGGCTGTTTGTATAGCTAGCTCATCTGCGAAAAAAATATCATCATCTTGGATCTGATTTCTCCCTGTAATTCTTGAATCAATATAAAAATCATCTTTTAAATAAGTAATTTGATTATTAAAAGATTGAGGATCATTTACAACTTTGATTAAGGTGTCACCAAATATTGCTTTTCCAATAGATTCAGAATTTTTTGCACGATTACCAACAACTAAATCTGCATCATTATTAAAGAAATTTACTTTATAAATAACTGGCTCTTCTGAATCATTAATTATATCTTGAGAGGTAACAAGCCAATTCCCCTCAAACCATTTAGGATAAATTAAATCTTGAGAAATATCAGATAATTTAAAATTTGGCAAATATAATTCTGGCCATTGATTTACACGATTTTCCAAAAACTCTCGTACGTTAGAATCTACTTGAGCAAAAGAACTTTCTAAAAAAATTCCTTGAAAAGTCAAGCAAAGAATTAATCCAAGAAGAATTTTCATTATGTCAAATCCACTAATAAGAGCATCAGATCATTATGTATTATTAGAGCCAGATTCAAAAGAAAGAATTGTATCAAAGCAAGAAGCAATTTTATGGTTGAAGAATTGGCTTAGTAAGACAGAATCACAAACAATATATCAAAATATAGAAGATCCTGATCAGGAATTTTTTGAAGAATTATTGGAAAGCACTTATGAATTAGAAATAAAATTAGGATACGTCATCAAATGGTTTGCAGTAAGAATTGAACCAGATTAAATAATTATTTCTTTATGAATTGCATTGATTATTTTCATAGCAACTTCTTCAATATTTTCCCTTTTTACCTGAATTCTTAAATCTGCTTGGGAATACAAATTTTCTCTAGATTGAAAAATGCTCATATATAAATCATTTAGATTCTTTCCCTGAAGTAGTGGCCTGTTTTCAATTTCATTTTTCAATCTTTCAATTGCTATATCTTTGTCGAGATCTATCCAAGCAATTATTCCCTGTCTTAAAATTCCCCAATTTTCCAATTTGGTAACTATTCCTCCCCCAGTTGAGATTACTAATGAAGGAATTTTGATAGTTTCTTTGAGGCAGTTTGCTTCTAATTCACGGAAATTATCTTCTCCTTCATCATTAAAAATTTGATTGATAGATTTTTTTGCCAACTTTTCTATTAATGAATCTAAATCAATATATTTATACTTCAATAATTCAGCCAACTTCAAACCAGTTTGTGATTTACCAGAACCCATCATTCCTATTAAAAATATGCTTCTGCCCTTGATAGTATCAACTGTTTTTTTGATAATGGATTGTTCCATAAAGACAAAAGCGTATTTAAAACCTTAAGATAGTATTATCGCAGACAGGTATGACTTCTACACAAACCAAACCATTACATGGAAAAGGACGTGAATGCGTCATAACTCGACGTGCCTGCTTTAGTTCTAGTCACCGTTATTGGCTACCTGAAAAAAGCCGAGAAGAAAATTTCTCTCTTTTTGGAAAGTGCAGTATTGCACCAGGTCATGGTCATAATTATGAACTTATTGTCTCAATGGGTGGAGAACTAGACTCTGATGGAATGGTACTTAATCTCTCTGATGTAAAACATTCTATTAAAGATAAGGTTACTGGACAATTAGATTTTCGTTTTTTAAATGATGTCTGGCCTGAATTTAATGTTAATAATCAAGAGGGTATACTTCCCACAACTGAAGCATTAGTAAAGGTCATTTGGAGTCGTTTAAAGGATGATTTACCTCTTACAGGTCTAAGACTTTATGAAAACCCAAATTTATGGGCAGACTATTTTGGAAAAAACATGGAAGCATTTTTAACAGTACAAACTCATTTTGCAGCCGCTCATAGACTTGCAAAAGAAGAGATATCCTTTGATGAAAATAAAAAAATCTATGGGAAATGTGCCAGAGTTAATGGACATGGTCATAACTATCTTGTCGATATAACTGTAAAAGGAGATATTGATAAAAGAACAGGAATGGTTTGCGACTTATCTGCCCTCCAAGAGATAATTAATGATTTAGTTGTTGAACAACTAGATCATACTTTTCTAAATAAAGACATCGAATTTTTCCATAATTGTGTTCCAACTGCTGAAAATATAGCTTTATATATTTCTGATATTCTTAAAAAACCAATACATAACCTTGGTGCAACATTACACAAAATAAGACTCCAAGAGAGCCCAAATAATGCTGCAGAAATTTATGTTGATCAAAAGTTAACCAATTCATTGAAGTTGAAATTTGAAAATAGTTTAGTCACACAAACTTGACTATCCCAAGAGTAATAATTGTTATAGCATCTAGTCTCGATGGGAGAATTGCATTTCCTGGAGGTGGAGAATCCCATCTTGGAAGTGAAGAAGATAAAAAAATGTTAAATCAAAACTTATCAATGGTTGACGCCACCATTTTTGGTTTAGGTACTTTAAAAGCTCATCAATCAACTTACTTAATTAAAAATCTTAATGATAATGACGAAGTAAATATATTAAAAAGACAACCAATTTCTATAGTTGCTTCAAATAGCAAAAAATTTAACAGTAATTGGAAATACTTTCGTCAACCAATTAGAAGATGGCTAATAAGCTCAAGTAAAGTTGATAATTCGTCGAATAATGACTTCGAGAAACAACTCTTTTTCGAAAATTCATGGGAGGAAACTTTAATTTCACTCAAAAAACAAGGGATAAATGATCTAGCTCTTTTAGGAGGTGCAAAACTTATAAATTCATTTATAAAAGAGGATCTAATAACAGATATAAAAATTACAATAATTCCACGAATTATTGGAGGCAGATATACATGGATCCCTCCAGAACAAACAAATGAGATTTTTAATCTCAAAAGACTATGGGAAATAAAATCAATTATGAATTTAGTGAATAATGAAATCCATGTCCATTACAAAAAAATTTGAAATAGATTCAATAATAAATGAACCAAAAAGTAGTTAAAGTCGAAGTCAAATTGTCAATTCAGGAAATCTCCAAGGAGATATGGAATGAATTAGCAAATGAAATCAATAATCCATTTTATGAATGGACTTGGCTTAAAAACCTTGAAATATCAAAAAGTGTTTCAAGAGAAACTGGTTGGCAGCCTCTATATTTTGTTGCTTATAAAAATGGAGAAATATTAGGAATTGCTCCACTTTTTTTAAAAAATCATAGCTATGGAGAATTCATTTTTGACCAATCATTTGCAAGATTGGCTCAAGAGCTGAATTTAAATTATTACCCTAAATTAATTGGAATGAGTCCTTATAGTCCTGTAAATGGATATCAATTTCTTTATAAAAAAAATAATGATAAGAAAGAAATTACAAATTTACTTATAAACCATATCGAAAGCTTTGCGATTTCAAACAAAATTTTAAGTTGTAATTTTTTATATATTGATGAAAGCTGGGGCATCCATCTTAAATCTTTGGGATACCATGAATGGGTAAATTCCAGCAGTGAATGGAGGAGTAATGGAGAAAAAACGTTTGATGATTTTCTTTCTAGATTTAACTCTAATCAGAGAAAAAATATAAAAAAAGAGAGGAAATCAATCACTAAACAAGAGTTTATAGTAGAAATATTTGATGAAGATGATATCAACCAAGAAATTCTCAAAAAAATGCATAATTTTTATGAACAACATTGTTCGAAGTGGGGAGTTTGGGGAAGTAAATATCTAACATCTACATTTTTCGAAAAAATTATTGATAATAAAAAAAATCTTTTACTTTTTAGTGCATCTAAAAATGATTCAAAGGATATTTTTGCTATGTCGATGTGCGTTAAAAATAAAAACAACTTATGGGGTAGATATTGGGGTAGTCAAGAAGAAATATCTAATTTACATTTTGAATTATGCTACTACCAGCCAATTGAATGGGCAATAAAAAATAGTATCCATTTGTTTGATCCTGGAGCGGGTGGTAAACATAAAAGGCGGAGGGGATTCTTTGCAAAAAGCACTATTAGCTTGCATAAGTGGTTTGACAAAAATATGGGAAATATAATTTATCCTTGGCTAAATGAAGTTAATAAACAAACCGAGATAGAAATTGATTTTGAAAATAAATCTATACCCTTTAAATAAAAAATTATTTGGCTTTAACAAAGATATATTAGTAATATAGTTTTTATTAACTTCTAAGAATGAATTATAGTAAGAGTTTCGATGAAAAAATAAAGATCGATAATACTCTATCCGACCGATATATAGACTTAGATCCGAACGGTTATTTTATTATAAAAATAGATTTAGAAAAAAATAAAATAATTTTAGAGCACTTTCTAAATAATATTAATGATGACGGATATGCGCTTGACCCAGAAACAAATGAACCAATTAAATGCGACTCTCAAAATAAAAGAGTTAGTAATGAAGTTTTTGAAGGTATTAGTGCGAAACAACTTGGAATATTGATCACTGAAGAAAGAAATGACTTAATAACCAGATTCGATCATGCTCTATATTTAGGCAGGGAACTACAAAAAGCAGAAGAATGTTTATACAAAAAATTACCATATATCCAAGATTAAGAAATTAAACGAAAAAATCTAATCTTTTCATCTAATGTTAAATTAAATAAAAATAAAAAAAATTAATGAATATCATTTTCTATTTTGCATTTATTGGTTTTGGCTTCGGAGCTGCTTTCGCATTAGATAAGCTCTTAAGAGCAGTTAAATTAATTTAAAAAAACTACAAAATCTTAATAGTCTCTCCATACAAATCATATTCATCCGCAAAAGAAATATTTGCTTCAACAAATTTACCAATATAATTTTTCAAATCATTATTAGCATTAACAGATAAAAACACATTACCATCAATTTCAGGCGCGAAATTGTAGGACCGACCTATTAATTCATTACCATCTGATATTTTTTCTACCAAAATCTTCATTTTTGAACCAACATATGACTGATTTTTATCTTTAGAGATATTTTGTTGAACTGAAATAACGTTATCTTTTCTTGCCTCTGCAACCTTTAGGGATACTTTATTTGGTAAATCAAAAGCTGCAGTTCCTTCCTCAGGAGAAAAAATAAACACTCCCACATGATCAAATTTATGCCTATCCAAAAATTCGAGAAGATTTACAAAATGTTCTTTTTTTTCTCCTGGGAAACCAACAATTAGACTAGTTCTTATTACAGCAGATGGAATTTCTTCTCTAATTTTCTCCAAAATTGATTCATTCAAAGAAGCCTGCCAAGGTCTATTCATACTCTTCAACACATCTGGATGACTATGCTGAAGAGGCAAATCAAAGTAAGGTACTATATTCTTTGAATCTTTGAACGCTCTAATAACTTCATTAGTTAAACCAGTTGGATAAGCATAATGTATTCTTATCCAAGGAATTGGAACTTTAGAAAGCTCATTCAAAAGTTTGGCTAATGATGGTTGTCCGTAGATATCTTGACCATAATTAGTTGTTATTTGACTAATTAATATGATTTCTTGAATACCCTGCTTTGCAAGACTTTTGGCTTCTGAAACTATAGATTCTATTGTTCTACTTCTTTGAGGACCTCTCAACTTAGGAATAATACAAAAAGCGCAATTATAGTCGCATCCTTCAGCAATGCGAAGATAAGCAACAAATTTGTTTTTATCTACAAAACGAGGTATTTTCTCATCTGCAATAAATTCCGGTATTTTTGAAACTTCATTAACGATTTCTCCTTTTTCTACTCTGTCTAAAACCTTGACTATCTTTTGATAATCTCCTGTTCCAACCAAACCTTTTATTTCAGGGATTTCTTTTAGAAGTTCATCTTTAAAATGCTGAGCCATACAGCCTGCAACTATTACTTCCTTTCCTTGATTTGTATATTCTAGAATTTTTCTAATAGATTCTTCTCTAGCTTTTTCAATAAAACTGCAAGTATTTACAACAACAACATTTGCATCATTTATATTACTGTCAACTTCATAACCCTCTTTATCTAATAAGCCTTGCATGTGTTCAGTATCTACAAGATTTTTCTCGCAACCAACATGACTGAATGCAATCTTAGATAGTTTTTTTTCTTTTACATTAAGACTATTTTGTTTCACAACTTGAAAAATAAGAATTAAAAGATTAAAACAGCATTTTGTAATATAACTCTCATGCCAAGATAATATTAGGATAGATAATGTAAATAACAAACTTTCTTTTTATGGCCCTTAAGACTTTAAACAGAAGAAATAAAAAAGATTTGAAATGGCCAAAAATCATAATCGCAATTCTTAGCACTATAGGCATAGTTGACACAGGTTCAATTACTTTAAAAAACTGGGGATTATTTACTTCACTTTCATGCCCAGGAATACAAAATGGTTGTGAAACAGTTTTAAATAGTCCTTGGGGTACTTTATTTGAAAATAATCAAGTTAATATACCTCTCTCATTAGCTGGATTTATAACGTATTTATCAATATTATTTATCACAATAATACTTTCGCTTAATTTAATTTCCCCAAAAGAAAAACTAAGTAAGTTTTTATGGTGGTTAGTATTTCTAATATCTTGTGCTTCATCAACATTTAGCTTTTTATTAATCAATATAATGTTTTTAAAGATTCAAGCATATTGTTTTTTTTGTATACTTTCAGCAATTTTATCGTTTTCTATCTTTATAATTTCTATTATTGGAGCAAAGTTTGAAAGTAGAGAACCTATGATTTTTAGAGGTTTTATCGTAGCTATTAGTGTACTGCTAGGGGGGCTAATTTGGTCAACAAACGTTGACCCCTCTAATGCTCTTGATGTTGCGAGCCCCACTGAAAATGTATCGCCAATAATTACCACTTCAAGCTCTCCCCAGAAGGTAAAATTTGCAAAATTTTTAAGGGAAAACAATATTGTTATGTATAGTGCATACTGGTGCCCGCATTGCCACGATCAGAAACAATTATTTGGTAAGGAAGCAGTTAAAGAATTAAAAGTAGTTGAATGTGCTAAAGATGGTAAAAATAATGAGTATGAGCTATGCCAAACGAAAGGAATCAGTGGATTTCCTTCTTGGGAAATAAATGGAGAAATCATTAGTGGTACAAGCGACTTGAATGAATTAGCCATAAAGACAGGCTATCAAGGAGATGTTAATTTTTAATAAATCTTTTTTGAATTTTTTGATCTAACTTTTGTCTAGTATGGCATTCCCAATTTTTATCTTTATTTGGAAAATCATCTCTATAATGGCCTCCCCTACTCTCTTCTCTAAATAGACAAGCTTTTAATAAAGTTATGGTGGTTATTTGTCTGTTCTTTAAATCAAGTAAAAGATTCAGTGCTCTCCTATTGCGCTCACTAAGTTTAATTTTTTGATGAAATTTTATTTTTTCAAGAGTACTTAGTAAAGCATTTTTTTGTAATTGAGAAATATCGTCTTGAATATTATTTAGGAATTTACTCATATTTTCCTTATTTCTAGATACACCTAAATTTAACCAACATAGTTTTCTTAGTTCATCAATTTTTTCAGCAAATCTAGAAATTTGATCTTCTTTAGGATCTTCAATATCAAACTCTTGAAATGATCTATCAAATTTTTGAAATTTAGAAAGATCATTCAAAACAATTGAAGACATTTTTCTTGCAAAAACAAGACACTCCATCAGTGAATTACTTGCAAGTCTGTTAGCACCATGCACACCTGTAGAAGCAACTTCTCCAACGGCATATAATCCTTTTCTTGTTGAAGATGCATTTAGATCAGTTTTAACACCTCCCATCCAATAATGAGCTGCAGGAGCTACCGGAATAACCTCATTTAAAGGGTTAACGCCATAATCCTGACATCGACTTAAGATCGTGGGGAAGCGCTCTACAATTTTTTCTGGGTCAATATACCGAAGATCTAAGCCAACATGATCTACATTATTATCATGCATATTTTTCATGATTGCTCTACTTACCTGATCTCTTGTAGCTAAATCACGATTTTCAAGATTTTTAACTGGACTTTCACCATTTTTATCAACTAAAATCGCCCCTTCTCCTCTAAGTGCCTCAGATATTAAGAAGCAAGGTGCACCATAAAATTTTAAAGCGGTGGGATGAAATTGCACGAACTCTAAATCTTCTATAGCAGCGCCTGCTTTCCATGCAAGCGCAATGCCTTCACCAGAGGATTGAGCAGGATTTGTTGTGTTAGTAAATAAGTGCCCACCCCCACCTGTAGCCAAAACAACAGCTCTCGATTGAATCCAATATAAATTTGCTCCATCAAGAACCTGAACTCCTCTACATTCTTTATTTTCAATGAGAAGTTCAGTTACTCTTACCCCCCTGCAGTGAAGAATATTTTTTTGATTCTCAATATGATCTTCTAGAACTTCAACTAATGCTCGTCCAGTACGATCTTTAACATGTAAGACTCTTCTTCGTGAATGGGCTGCTTCCAATGTAGTTGCTAGTTGATCAGAAGTTTGATCAAAAATCATCCCTAAATTCTGCAACCTGTCTACACAACCTGGAGCTTCTTTAACCAGCATTTCTACAGCTTGAAAATCACATAGTCCATCTCCTGCTTTTAAAGTATCATCAGCATGAAGATCAAATGAATCATCTTGTCTAACAACAGATGCAATTCCTCCTTGAGCCCATCTACTAGAAGATCTTTTACTTGTATTTCTATTTAAAAGAAGCACATTTAAATTTTCTGGCAATTCTAAACATGTCATTAAACCAGCTGCTCCCGCACCAATTACAATTACATCCCATTTATCAATAGATATTGGTTCTTGCGAAAATGGCGGCCTTAACATTAAACCAATCCACTAAGTGTTGGTTGAATAATTGCTAAAAAAATAAAAATAGCATCAACAATTAAAGTTGTTTGAATTACATAACTTGATACTAATAGAGCCTTACCATTTGTAGTATTAGCAATAGCAGTATTAAAAATTTCTTTTGATATAAACCAAAGTATGAATGCGGCCATAATTATAATAGTCAAAGATTTTAAATGAATAAGATTTTCGGAAGTTTTCTGGAGTATTAATGGAGCGTTATCAGAGTCGGCAGTAATAACCTCCTTCCATTGGTCCATTATTCCTGTCAAAAATATTGTCATATCTGTTATCGCTGTTCCAAATAAAGAAGAAATATAAAAACTTGAGCCAATTTTCCATTTTGTTCCAAGTCCCACCATGGCCAAAGGCAGAACGACTGCCTCAACTGGGATATGGAGAATCGGATAAGCACTTAACCAGCCCCAAAATAAGCAACCCCCAAGCCAACTTCCTGTGACTCCTAATAATAAGGAGCCAACAATAAACCATTTATCTATTTCTTTTCTAGATAATAAAATTCCTATAAAAAGAATAATAAAAGTTGAACAAAGAGCACTTATAGGTTCGAATCTAACCCAAGGCGCTTGAACAAAAATTGGTAAAATTACAAAAAAAGAAGACCATAATCTTAAAGCAATGGGTCTAGATAAAAAAGTATTTTCAACAATATCAAATTCATTATGAAATCTAGGTTTCAAATTATCTTTTACTTCTAAATTTTTAGTAATTAATTCTTCCAATGCATTAAGGCTTTAAAAATATTTGAATTAATTTAGATCTAGTATAATAAAGTGTAGTTTTAATATTTTATTAAACTTTTAGTTGAAATAAATTAATTATATCTAGTATTTTAAGGGTATTTAATATACTTTGAGTCTTATATAAGTTTACAATAGTGATATAGCTTAAATTTTGGTCCTTTAATTGTGTGGAAAGAAATCGACTATAAAGAAAATTATGATGATCTTTTGATTCCTAATATTAACTACCAAATTAATCCAGCAGAAATTGAAAGTGTTGAAAAAAATTCTATAGCTGAAGAAATTGGATTTGAAACAGGTGATTCAATTATAAGTATTAATGGTAAAAGGCCAAGAGATTTGATTGATTATCAGATCCTAATTAGTGAAGAAGTATTAGACATATCAGTTTTAGATAAAAACAAGAAAATTCATAATATTAGTATCGAAAAAGATCAAGATGAAAATTTAGGTATTAATTTTAAAGATGCGCTGTTTGACTCAATTAAACAATGTAATAATAAATGTCCTTTTTGCTTTATAGATCAGCAACCAAATGGCAAAAGAAAAAGTCTCTATATAAAAGATGATGATTATAGATTAAGTTTTCTATATGGTTCATATTTAACACTTACAAATTTAAACAAAGATGACTGGAATAGAATATCTACTCAAAAACTCTCACCGCTATTTATTTCAGTTCATTCTACTGATCCAAAAACTCGAGAGCAATTATTAAAAAATAAAAAAGCAAGTCAAATTCTTAATCAAATTAACTGGTTAGAACAAAATTCAATCCAAATTCACGCTCAAATAGTTATATGTCCCAAAATCAATGATGGTAAGATCCTAGAAAAATCTATATACGATCTTGCAAAATTTCATAAAAAAAGTATAAAAACAGTTCTATCTGCGGCAATAGTTCCTGTAGGTCTTACAAAGTTCAGACCGGAAAATGATGGCTTAATACCAATTAGCAAAGAATATGCGAAAGAAACTATTATAAAAATAGAGAAGATTCAAAACTCCCTTCAAAAAAGTATTGGAACTCGCTTTTGTTGGCTTGCAGACGAATGGTACTTAATTGCTGGTTTCAAATTACCAACTTATAAAACATATGAAAATATGCCCCAAGAATCTAATGGAGTTGGTTCAATTAGAAGTTTTCTTAAAACATTGAAAACTAAAACTAAATCTCTTCCTAAGAAATTAGAAAAAGAAAGAAAAGTTAGTTGGATTGTTGGAAAATTAGTTTACGAAGCACTCCTTCCTATAGTAAACAAACTAAATAAAATTGAACGACTTACGGTTAATCTATATGGCTTGCCAAGTGTTTATTGGGGACAAGATCAAGTTGTTACTGGGCTGTTAACGGGTGAAGATTTAATTTACGGATTACTAAATAAGGATTTGGGAGAAAGTGTTTTTATACCATCAATAATGTTAAAACTTAACAGTGATTTATTTTTAGATGACAAAACTATTGCGGAAGTTTCAACTGAATTGAAAACTAATATTCACGTTCTTGATGATACAAATGATATTATTAATAATCTAATTGGTAAATCTGATACTCAAAAATTTCTCAATTATGCTTAGAAGATTTATAAATCCAATTTTATTTTTTCCCATTTGTTTATTAATTAATTCTCCAAAAGCAATATTGAGTGAAACCATTAATAATATTGAAGAAGTAATACAAGAGAAAAGAAATCAAATATTCGTTAATTATTCAGAAATAGAAAGGATTGTTTTAAAAAACAATCAAGAACTCAAAGCATTAGAAAATTTAGTCTATTCATCAACTTTTAATCTCTCCAGCAAAATTGCAAAAAGATACCCTTCTTTAGATTTGCAAGCCAGTGGTTTACCAAAATATATCGCAGGCAAAAACTTTAGTAGTGCCACTTCCACAACAAAAACTTCCCAATTTTCATTAAATCCTTCCCTTAATATCAAATTAGATTTGATAGATCCTATAAGGGGATCTGAAATTAAAATAGCTAGAGATAATTACGCAGTAGCAAAAAACAATTATGAAATTAAAAAGAAGGATCTTATACAAGACGCAAAATCGAGATACCACAAACTCCAAAAATCTTATCAAGATATCAAAAATAAAAAACTATCTCTCGATTTATCAATGATCAGTTTAAAAGATGCCCAATCAAAGTTTGATGCTGGAATAGGTACAAAATTTGAAGTTCTTGAAGCTGACGCACAATTATCTAGAGATAAGCAATCCCTCAATGAAAAAAAAATTCAGCATCAGATTAATAAAATTGAATTAAAAGAAATTTTAAATATAAAAGGAGATTTTACGTTTGATCTAAATCAAAAATTAATAGGTTTCTGGAATCATAAATTAAATAAAAATATAAACGAAGGTTTAGTTAATAGTCTTTCCCTAAAAAATATTAATCTAAAGAAATCAATTAAACAAAATCAAGCAAATAATTATTTGAATGCTTATAAGCCAAATATTTATATAAGTAATACATTCACTAGTTCATTTTCTAAAGGTGATTCTGGAGTGGTCCAAATAGATTCTTCAAAATCTGGATCTTCGTATACAAATACAGTCAGCTTAAATCTTGGTTGGAATATTTTTGATGGAGGCCAAAATAAAAAATTATACAAATCTAGCAAAGCTGATTCTAAATCAGAAGATTACTCCTATAAAAATCTTGAAAATATTTTAAAAACTAATATTAATAAAGCGTATTTAAATTTAAAATTAAATGAGGAAAAAATACTATCTTCTATGAAAGAGATATCTTCTACAAAAGAGTCTCTAAGACTTGCAAGATTAAGATACGACGTTGGAATATCTACATTAAAAGATGTCCTTATAAGACAAAAAGAATTAAGTGATGCTAATTCAAAAAATATTAATGCAATTTATAATTTCAATTTAAATTTGGATGAATTGGAAAGATTAACTTATCTTGAAATAAGTAATATTTGTAATGAAAGCAATAGTTTCTTAAAAAATGATATTCAAACTATTTGTAGTATTTAAATATGAACAATAACATTTTAACCAATAAACAGTTAAAAGATTTAGATTCTTTATTTAAATTAGTTAGTGATCAGCAATTAAAAGACTTTGGAAACATCAGTGCAAGTAATAAATCAGATGGTTCCTTAGTGACAAGTTGTGATTTATGGAGCGATAAAACTATTGTAGAAGCTCTTTCTAAAATAGCCCCAAATGAAGGAGTTCTTAGTGAAGAGGGAGGAAAATTAGTGCCTAAAACAAATGCTTATTGGATAGTAGACCCTCTCGATGGTACAACAAATTTTGCAGCGGGAATTCCATATTGGTCTATATCGATAGCAAGATTTGTAGATGGAAAACCTCAATCCTCCTTTCTAATCATTCCTACATTAAAGAAAAAATTTGTAGCAATCAAAGGAATGGGAGTTTGGCTTAATGATAAGAAAATAGAAGTTAAGAAACAAAATCAAAGAAGTGAATGCGTATCCTTATGCAGTAGATCTATTAAAATATTACAAAAAAATCCTAATTCTAAATTTCCCGGAAAAATACGACTTCTTGGAGTATCTAGTTTAAATTTAACAAGCGTTGCGATGGGTCAGACTTTTGGAGCCATAGAATCAACTCCCAAAATATGGGATATTGCAGCAGCATGGCTATTACTTGAGGAGCTAAATTGTGACATTGAATGGCTAGAAACTAACCCAATGCATTTGTCTCCAGAAGAGGACCTAAAAGATACTAATTTCCCCTTAATTGCTGCTAGGACAAAAGAAGAAATTAAAGTTTTAAGACCATGGGGTAATTTATTAATTGAAAAATAGTTGAATCATAAATATATAAAAGACTTGAAAAATATCCCTATTAGATACAATAAATAAGACTCGGGAGAAATATGTGAAGAGAATTAATATGCAGCGTAGTTCAACATGGATTATTAAAACTTTATGGGGAGCTTGTGAAAGATGGAGTAAATCAGATTGTATTGATTTAAGCGCTGCTTTTGCATATTACACACTGCAGTCATTCTTTCCTATCCTTCTCATTTCCCTTTCAATAGCTTCTTGGTTTTTAGGAAAGCAAGAGGGTTTAGATCAACAAATAATATCTATTGCTTCTCAAATTTTACCTCCATCCGTTGTTGAATTAGTTGAAACAACTTTATTCAAATTAATTGATCAAGGCTTTGGAGCCGGAATTTTAGGAGCAATGTTTTTACTATTTACTGCAGGAAATGCTTACTTATCACTTCAAAGAGGCTCAGATAGGCTTTGGGAAGACGAGCTTCCTTCCCGGAGAATAAACTCTGCATGGCAAGAGCAAGCCTCAAGATTTCTTAGGAATAGAATTGAAGCTTTCTTAATAGTTTTTTTCATAGGTTTTTTGATGGTATTAGATCAAATAAGTGCAAATCTTAGAATGATTCCAACAACGGTTTTAGAAAATATATCAAATTCCAGTAATTTTTTTTCTGGTTTATTGATAAAATTACCACTCTTACAAGTTGGTCAATTTGCTTTTCCAATTATAGGATTTTCTTTAATGGCTCTATTACTTCAAGCTCTCTTACCAAGTAGAAAAGTTCCTTTAAAACCATTAATACCAGGTTCCATTCTCATTGGAATTGGACTAACAACTCTTAATCTCGCAGTTAGTAAAAGTATTCTTTCACTTGGGGTAAGATTTCAAGCATATGGATTTATTGGAGGCTTTTTAGTACTTACTTTATGGGTATGGCTATTAGGAGTTATTTTATATTTTGGACAATGTTGGAGTGTTGTTATAGCTGGTATGTCTTTAGTAAATAGAAGAAGAAACAATTAAATTAACAATGATATGATTTCTTTTATTAAAGTAAACAAAAGCTTAATAATTTATTTTTCTATATTTCTCATAGTTATTCCCTTCTTTGGATTTAACTTTTTATTTAAATTCTTAGGTAATATTTTATTACTGATATTTTTAGTTCCTCTGTTAATACTTTTGATAATATTGATAAGTTTTAATTCCTTAAAGTCCAAAGTAAATATTTGTGATCAATGTGGGAATATATCATTAGGAATAAATAATACCTGCGTAAATTGTGGAGCGGATTTAGGCGATATAAACTCAAAAAACCTCGGAAATTTAAAAAAGCCTGGCGAAGCTACAATTGAAGTAAAAGCAGAAGAAATTATTTGATTAAGCTTAAATTCTTTCCGTAGAAAATTTAACCAATTCCAATTTGTCTTAAAATACTTTGACCTGTAATCAATTCTGTACCTAAACCTATCAATATACCCATCATGGCCATTCTACCGTTCCATGTTTCTGCATAATTTACAAAACCAAATCTTGGTTGATTATCCTCATTCATAATAAATTATTGTATAAATTAGATTTATTTTAGCGTTAGAAGGTTAATTAATGGTAAATAAATTACGAATTATCTAATATGTCTAATCCCGTCTACTGGTTTATATTCTTCTCCAGTTAATTCTTCATATATTATGGCAGGCAATCCTGTCTCAAACATAGTTTGAAGTGCTTCTTTGAGCATTGGGTTCCAACCCCCAGTACTTACTTTCCCATGCCTTACAGTCCAATCCCAAGTGCCCTGTAGATCTCTTGGCATTCTGCCATCTCTATCTCTTCTAGCAACTAAATCTAAAGACTCAACTAAGCCAACTATTACTGGATTTTTTCCATAAGAAGGGGTTAAGCTTAACTCTAATCTCACGGGGTCATCCACAACCATTTTTAGGCGAAACCTAGGAGGTAATTTTAATGATCTTATTACTCCAGAAACAATCTTAGTTCTTAATTCCAATTTTTTTTCCTTTTAAAATTTATTAATTGAATCTAATCAGTTGTAGTTCCTTTTTCTTCAAGAGAAGAATCGGAATCGTTAGAAAACCTCACAGTAAGTAGTTCTTCTTGAGTTATATTTCCAGATTTATCGAGAAGTTCGGGATGGATAGTATACTTCTTTTGTCTAATGTTATTAGTAAAAGATCGCTTTTGTTCTTTATCAAAAGCTCCCCAACCGTTAGACATCACTTTAAAAGCCTTCCAAACTAAATAGGTAAGAGCAGCTGAATAAATAATTGGGAATAAGAAAGACATTATGCTTATTATTTATGTACTATAGGTTTTATAATAGCTCGAAAAAAATTAATTTAGCTATTTACATGAAACAATTCCCTAAATATTCCAAATATTTTCGAGATTCATATAATTTTTATTAATATAATCTGATATGCATATTCAAATAATGTTTTTGAAGGATTCAATAAAAATACAATCAAATAAATTCTATTTTAAGAAACTATTTTTTCTTTTCTATTTAACACTTGGCTTAATAAACAAACCAGGCGTGATATCTCAGCCGGTAGTAAATAAAAATCTTGAGAATCAATTAAAAATTTCAAATACATCTTTCATAACAAAAGCAATTAATAAAACAGGAGCGTCTGTAGTAACTATTGAAACTCAAAGATTTGTCAAAAAAAAACAATTTTCTAGAGATTCTAGAATTTTTATAGACCCATATTTCGAAAGATTCTTTGGCTTACAATTGCCCCGTGAAAATCAAGCGCAAATAGAGCAAAGTCAAGGAAGTGGCTTTATATTCGATGATGGACTCGTAATAACAAATGCGCATGTCGTTAATGGATCTGAAAAATTAATTGTTGGTTTATCGAATGGAACAAAATATAAAGGTGAGTTAGTAGGACAAGATTCATTGACTGATATAGCTGTTATTAAGCTTCGAGGTAGAGGACCTTGGCCAAAAGCGATATTAGGTGATTCATCAAAAATAAAAGTAGGTGATTGGGCAATAGCTGTTGGTAATCCTTTTGGACTAGAAAACACAGTCACTCTTGGAATAATAAGTAATTTAAATAGAAATGTCTCACAATTAGGAATATATGATAAAAAATTTGAGTTAATTCAGACAGATGCCGCAATAAACCCTGGTAATTCTGGCGGACCATTATTAAATAGTACCGGAGAGGTAATTGGAATTAATACTTTGATTAGATCAGGACCTGGCGCAGGCTTAAGTTTTGCAATCCCAATAAATAAAGCTAAAGATATCGCTTCACAACTAATCCAAAATGGGAGAGTAATTCATCCCATGATTGGAATTAACTTAATAGATGAAAATTCATTTGATATAAATAAAAATATTGTAAAAGTAGGATATGTTGTCCCTAATAGCCCTGCCGATAAAAGTGGGATCATTATTAATGACATAATCATAAAAGTAGGTAAAAAAGATATTAATAATTCTTTTGATGTTATCAATGAAATAAGTAATAATGGAGTAAATAATTATATAAATATGACTATAAAAAGAAAAAAAAATATTATTAAATTAAAAGTAAAGCCAACTGATATTAATAATTTATCGAGAAAATAAAAATTCTTTAACTCTCATCATCTCTTAGAATTTCTACACATTTAGAGATACAAATACCATCAGTAATATCACAACAAGTAATGCACTCAAAATAACTATCTACTGGATCATTAGTAACATAATTAGTATCTTTGAAATCATTCTTTTTCAAGCTCATTAGAAATTAAAATAATTCGTAATTATTAGACTAAGCAATGCCCAGAAGAATGTAAAGATAAATAAGTGATCTTGCCTAGTGTATTGTAAAGTTTTCTAAAAAAATTATTCCACACTTCAAAAAAAATGAGAAAAAATACTTATTAATAATATTAAATAGTTATTTTTTAATACTTTTTTTCTCTAAAAAATATTCATAATTACCATTAAAAGATGATAATTTAGATTCTTTAATTTCAATGATTCTATTTGCAACTTTGGAAATAAAATATCTATCATGAGAGATGATAAATACTGTGCCTTTATAATTCTTAATAGCAAGCTCCAAATTTTCTTTCGATTGTAGATCTAAGTGATTTGTAGGTTCATCAAGAAGTAAAAAATTACTTGGATTCATAATCATCAAAGCTAGTGCTAAACGCGCTTTTTCGCCGCCACTAAGTTGTTTAACATATTTAAAAACAGCATTATTATAAAATCCAAAACTTCCTAAAAATGTCCTTACTTTTTGTTGAGACCAATCTGGGGCTTTTAAATATATTAAATCAATAACTTGTTTTTCAATAGCAAGGGCTTCAGCCTGATTTTGCTCATAATAACTTGTAATTATATTATGTTTTCCTAAATTGACTTCTCCAATATCAGGTTCTATTTTTTTGATAATTAACTTAAGCAAAGTAGATTTACCACATCCATTAGGTCCTAAAATTGCTATTTTTTCTCCAGAAGACACCTTTAAATTAACGTCAAAGAATAGAATTTTTTCCTCAAAGCTATGAGATAAATTCTTAATTTGAAGAACTGATTTACCAGAACGTGGGCAATCTGGAAAATTAAAAGAAGGACTTTTAAGTCTCGAAGTAGGTGCATCAATTTTTGTAATCTTTTTTAATTGCTTCTCTCTACTTTTAGCCTGAGTACTCCTTGTAGCGCTTGCACGAAATCTTTCAATATACTTTCTTTGTATTTCAATCTCTTTTTGCTGCAAAGCAAAAGCTTTGTTTTGAGATTCTTCATTTAAAGATTTCTGCTCAACGAAAGAAGAGTAATTACCATTATATGTTTCAGCAATTCCTCTTTCTATAAAAATTATCTTTTTACATAATTTATCTAAGAAATATCTGTCATGACTAATTAATATGATTGCTATTTTTAAAGAAATTAAATATTCCTCTAGCCAAAAAATTGTTTCTAAATCTAAATGATTAGTTGGCTCATCAAGTAAAAGTAAATCAGGTTTTTGTAAAATAATTTTTCCAAGTGCCACTTTCATCTGCCAACCCCCTGAGAAATTACCTACTAATTTATCCGCATCTTCCTGAGAAAATCCCAGTTTTGGAAGTATCTTCTCTACTTCTGCCTGCATTTGATAGCCACCTAAAGATTCAAACTTTTCTTGATAAGTTGCTAGCTGATTTACAAGGTAGTCAAGTTTTTTAGAGTTATTACTAGCCTCTAAAAATTTCATTTCATTTTCAATCTCTGAAAGTTTATTTGAAACTAATTGAATATCTTTAAAAGAACTTTCTAGTTCCTCTCTTACTGTTCTTTTTAAGTTACAATCTAATTCCTGCTTTAAGTGAGCTATTTTTGGACTTCCTTCCTTAAGAACTAGTCCGCTCGTTTGATCTTCCTCTCCAATTAAGATTTTAAATTGAGTTGATTTTCCTGCTCCATTAGAACCAACTAACCCTATCTTTTCTCCCTTCCTAATCTCCCAGTTAATATTTTTTAAAACAATATCAGTAGAGTAAATTTTGCTTACATTATCAAATCTAATCACTTTAAAAAATTGAATTTACAGAAATAGAGATTTTGTACCAAAAAAAATTTTTGTGGAATAAAATTATGCTATGAAAAGAATAGAACAAATTGTAGTAATTTTCATAGCTGCAGCATTAGCAATACCCAGTTATTGGTTTTTTTGGACTTTAGCTGGTGGTGGTGGATACAACAAAAGAGTGCAACCAACTATAAATGAAGAAGTAATTCAAGATCCCTTATTAAAGACCTCCTCGAGCCTTAATCAACCATAATTTAGTTGCTTCATCATCAACGGTCTCTAAGTATTGAATAACCTCCTCTTTGGTGACTAGAATATCTAATTCTTTACCAATCTCACAAATTTTTTCTAGAGCTGATTTTGGGTTATTTAGAGCCATCAAAAATAAACTTTTTTTTCTCTCAGAATCATTTGCAATAAAATCATAGAGTTTTTCAGCATTACTAGTCATCTGTTTTCGTTAATTCATATCAATAGATTATTACCTCAAGCTACATTTTGTTCATTATATTTATTTATAGATAAATCATAATCCGTATCTTTTATTTCTTTAGCGGAAGCATCTGCCATACTTCTAGCATCTAAACAAAGAACTTTTCTTAGCTTCGCAAAATTTGCTGCATGCGATACTCTACCATCTTTCTGAGCATGATATTCAGAGCGCTGAAGAATTTGATGAAGATGTGTCAATAAATATGGACTGATTACAGCTGACACCAATACATCACTATTCTCATTGTTTAAAGACTCAGATTGTATTAATTTTTTTTTCTTTTTATCACTTATTGATCTTTGAGAAGAATCAAGTTTTCTTGAATTTTTCATAATTTAAGCAAGTAACTAATTTATCAAAGGGGTATATATCCTTACTAATAATATACACAAAGATACTATCCTTGACTAACTGTGTATACTTATAAGTAACAGTTATACAGTTAGACTCATGGCAACCCGCCAAAATTCTACTAACGGGAAGCCAAAATCCCCTAGGATTCAAGTAGTGCTTCCAGAATTAATTTGTGAACAGCTAACCATTTTAGCTGAGAATGAATCAAGAACTGTCAGTAATATGGCAAAAGTATTAATTCAAAATGGTATTAAAAATTATTTTGAAAAAGAGACCAAATCACTTACATCAGATACAAAAATAAATACTGATAACTTTAGAGATAAATTAGAAAGACAAAGTATTAAAAGATTAAAAGGAGCTCCTCAAAGGATACGATACTCCAAAAAAACAGACAACAAATAACTAATTTTGAGGTAATTTTTGTAAATCTACCGTTTTTCCCATAACTACCAAAATATTTCCTCTTTCGAGAATATATTTCGCGGGAGGATTAACTGTTAATTGTTCTGCTGGACCTGCAGCAAGAACGTTCACTAAATAATTTTTTCTTAAATTTAAATCTCTTAAAGATCTACCAATAAATTCCTCAGGAACTGTTATTTCATCTATTCCAGTTTTATTATCCAATTCTAATCTTTCAATAAGATTGGGTCTTACAAGTTCTAAACCTAGTCTTTCACCTTGCATTTTTGAGGGGAATACAACCTTATCGGCTCCTACTCGTTTTAACATCTTTTCATGTAAATCACTCGTAGCTCTTGCAATTACTCTTTTTACTTTTGTCCCCTCACTGTCCTTAGCGATAAGAGTAGTAGTAATACTTGCTTCAATTGGCTCACTAATACCCACTACAACAGTATTCATTTCTAAAATACCTGATTCCTTCATTGATTCTTCATCAGTACAATCTATGATCCTCGCCTCTATGGAAGGTTCTAATTGTCTTAAATTATCAATTGCTTTTTCTGAAGAATCTGCAGCTAAAACATCTACTCCATTACTTATAAGTTCTCTACAAACAGCCGTTCCAAATCTACCAACTCCTACAACTGCAAAAGTTAAAGCCTCTTCTTCTTTTTTTGGAGACCATTGCCACCAGTCAGCCATAATAAATCTTAGTAAAGCCTAAACATAAAGATCAGCTTTTGGATAGCCAATTCTTTTTTGTCTTTCTATTCTACTCTTATAAAGGGCCTGCCAAAGAGCACTTAAAAGCAAAAGGATACCAAGTCTGCCTACGAACATACCAATAATTAAAATAAATTGACCAAAATGATTTAATTTGACTGTTAAACCGATATCAAAACCAACTGTGGCAAATGCAGAAATGCAAGTAAAAAGAATTTCTAGAAATGTAAATGACTCTTTTTTAATAAAAGAATTCGTAGTACTTAATAACATAGCCATAAAAAGAATAAAAAGTAAAGAGCCAACAGTTATACCAACTGCT
Source organism: Prochlorococcus sp. AG-679-P15 (assembly GCA_003210695.1). GTDB lineage: Bacteria > Cyanobacteriota > Cyanobacteriia > PCC-6307 > Cyanobiaceae > Prochlorococcus_A. The sequence goes on from QCUW01000007.1 coordinate 34,585, forward strand.
TTTAAAATAACTTTATCTGAAATTAATCTATTACTAATAATTACATCTTTTTGTCCTCTTAACGTTGATCTTGTTGCTGCCATTAAAGCAATAAAAGTAGTAGTTTTTATTCCTCCACCAGTACCGCCGGTGCTTGCTCCAATAAACATCAATGTCATTAAAAGCAAAAGACCAGTATCTGATATTGAATTTAAAGATATTGGGTAATTTGTAAATCCTGCAGTTCTTGCACTCACAGTTTCAAAAATAGAAGATAATATTTTTTCAAAGAAATTTAAATCACTAAAAAATTTACTATTTAGTAATGTCTCTATTACGAAAAAACCTAAAGATCCAAAAATTATTAAGGAAAAACTTGTCCTAATAACAAGCCTGGAATGAAGAGTCAAATTTTTATATGAAAGATTTTTTTTGTTACTCCATATGTCGTCAATCACTCTCCATCCAAGTCCTCCCATTACAATTAAAAAAATAAATACAATGTTTACAACTAAATTAGAACGGTAATCTTGTAAGCTATTAGACCATAAAGAAAAACCTGCGTTGTTATACGCAGAAATACTATGAAAAATTGCAGACCAAAGTCTTTCCCATTTATTTTGAATTTCTAAAAATCCAAAAAAATATAATACTATTGCTCCTATAGAAATAATAGAAGTAGCAGTCAATACAATACTTTGAAAAGTTCTGCCAACTCCACCAACGCCAAATTCATCCAGAGTCTTACCCTTATCTAACCTGGTTCTTAGCTGAGTTCCTTTTACAACAAATCCTTGTAAGAAAGTAGTAATGGCCATTAAGCCTAAACCACCTGATAAAAGCATAAAAGCCAAAAATATTTGCCCAAAAATATTTAAATCAACTCCAACATTTATAATAGTTAAACCTGTAACGGTTATTGCAGAAGTAGAAGTAAAGAATGCCTCCCATAAACCCACATCTGATGATGAACATAATGGAGAACTTAAAAGTAAAGTACCAAAAAAAATAATAATTAACCCTGTCACAATTGTGAATTGTGGGACAGATAATTTTCTGTATGTTTCTTTTAATTTATAAACAGCTTTACTTATTTTCACTTTATTTTTTTAATAATAATTTAAAATTATCAATGCTGGCACAACTATTGACATAATAAATGTTAAACCAGCACCATATTTTGCAATATCAAAAAATCTGTATCTTCCAGGGCCATACACCATTAAATTTGTTTGATAACCCATTGGAGTTAGGAAAGATTGACTTGCACCAAACAAAACAAGCATTATTAAAGCATTAGGTGATATTTCAAGAACATTAGAAAACTCAATAGCAACAGGCAAAATCAAAGCAACTGAAGCAGCATTACTAATAAATTGGGTAAGAATAACAGTTGATACAAAAATTACAACTAATGCAAAATACAGAGGCATTCCATTAAGAGCAAAATTGAGATTGACTGCTATTAAATCTGCTAATCCTGTTACTTGCATTGCTACACTAAAACAAGATAATGATCCCAACAATAAAATAACATCCAACCTAATTGATTTTTGTATTTCTGCAGGTCTTAAACAACCAAAAGCTACCATTGCAATAACTGCTAAAAGAACTGACCCTACTAATGGAATATTCGTAACCGAAGGCAAAACCACCATTCCTATTGCAATTGCAATCGATATAGGTTTTTTTATCAAGACAGGTAAATCATCTTCGAATTGATCTAAAATAAGCAAATCATTACTAGCCTGCAAACCTCTAATTGAATCTAAAGGCGCTTGCAATAATAATACGTCGCCAGCCCTTAATACAGCTTGGCCTAATCTCTCTTGAACAGTTTGCTGTCCTCTTCTTAGTGCTAGAACTGTTGCATTATGACGCTGCCTAAATCTTAATTCTCTCAAACTTGCACCAGCTAGAGTTGAGCCTGCTGGCAACAAAGCTTCAAAAGTTTTAGTACCTTCATCATCTGAGAAAACATTAGATCCTCCGAAAGATCTTTTATTCTCTCCCAATAAAATGGTGTGCTCCTGTTGCAGTCTTAATAAGTCTGCTCTAGTAACTCGTATTATTAATCTATCATCAGGTTCAATCTTTCTATCTGCTAAAGGAGGAAGAATAACTTTTCCATTCCGTTGCAACTCCAGAACATCAACGTCAAATCGTCTTTGTAATCTACTATTTCTGACAGATTGACCAACCAATTCTGATGCAGAGGGAATAGTAACTTCAGTAAAGTAAATATTCATATCCCCATTTTTAATAAAATCCTTATCTCTCCCTCTATCTGGCAAAAGCATGTCAGAAACAAGAATCATGTAGGTTGTACCAAGCAACCAAACTGGAATTCCAATTGAAGTCAAACTAAATAATTCCAAAGCTCCATAACCTAATTGCTGACTAATATCACTTACGAGTAGATTTACTGAGCTACCTAATAATGTCAGAGTTCCGCCTAATAAAGTTGCAAAAGAAAGAGGTAATAAAACTTTAGATGGTGATATATTTCTCCGCTCGCACCAACCTTCAATTAAAGGTAGAAGGGATGCTACTACTGGAGTATTAGGCACAATTCCAGATATTGGAGCAATCAAAAAAGCTATTAATGAAATTAATTTTCTTGGCGTTCTAATACTTTCAGAAGAAATCAATTCTCTTACTCTATCTAAGGCACCACTTTTAAATAATGCAGAGGAAACTGCAAATAAACCCATAAGAGTAATTAAGGAGGGGCTACCAAATCCAGCTAAAGCTTTTTCAGGGGAAAGAACCCCTGTAGCAATAAATATTCCAACACATAACAAACCAGTCAATTCTGGCGCAATAGTGTTTTTGATAAACAAAATTATTGACATTATTAAAACCACCACCGTTACAAACGCGTCATAATTATTACTAACAGCTGCAATTAAATTCATATGAAACTTATTTAACTCAATATACCCAAAAACAATATTTCAAAAAAGTTTAATTGGAATTATCTCTTATTAAGAAACTTTTTAACAATAAATTTTTTTTGGAATATCCATGAAGATGCAGATTTTAAGCTTTCAGTAATATCAGGCAACTTAGAAGCATAAATAAGTCTTCTTGCTTCAAAAGCCAACTTCCCAGATAAAGTAACCCCAAGCCCAGAAATTGAAGCTTCGCCTATTCCTAAGCTAATCATTTCACCATTATCTTGAAATTTAAAGGGTAAAGGATCTTTTCCTTGAATTAATAGTTCTAAATTTTTTGCGAGATGATTTCCTTCCTGCATAGCGACCTGAGCAGTTATGGGTAAACCCTCCATTCCTTCAATAATTGAAATATCACCAATAGCAAAACAGTTTTTATGGTTTTCTATTTGCAAATTATTATTAACTAAAATTCGTCCAAATTTTTTTGTTATTTGATCAGTTTCTAAATAAGACAA
>QCUW01000008.1 GCA_003210695.1 Prochlorococcus sp. AG-679-P15
TAGAAGTACATTATCAATAAATGATTTTGAAGGTCTTAATGGGGAAAAACCTAATTTAAAAAAATCAAAAATCCAAGTTAATTCCGTAAGAGAAGATTTTTCTTTTTCCAAAATTAGAACAAGTAAAAACACCATAGACGTTAGGGGAATGCGTGTTGATGAAGCAGAAATAATAATTGAAGAAAAGATGAGAAGGTTTCATGGACCGCTTTGGATAATTCATGGTATTGGAACTGGAAAATTAAAGAAAGGATTACGTCTTTGGTTATCGGGGTTGAATTATGTTGATAAAGTTGAAGATGCTGCAGATAATGAAGGTGGAGCTGGTTGCAGTATTGCGTGGATAAAATAAAATCTGTAAGTATCTAGAAAAATTATTAATAAATTTTTAAGTGCAATTTATTGATCAAGCAAATATTATTCTCAAAGCTGGTAAGGGCGGTAATGGAATAGTTTCATTTAGGAGAGAAAAATTTGTTCCTGCTGGTGGACCTTCTGGAGGTAATGGAGGAAAAGGAGGTTCAATAATCCTTATTGCTGATAATAATCTTCAAACACTTTTGGATTTTAAATTTAATAGAGAAATATTTGCTAAAGATGGTTTCAAAGGTGGTCCAAATAAAAGAACTGGAGCTTCAGGGGAAAATACTTTCCTAAAAGTCCCTTGCGGTACTGAGGTTAGAGATGTAAATTCTGGTATTATTTTGGGAGACTTAACTGAAGATAAGCAAATTTTAACTGTTGCATATGGTGGTAAAGGTGGACATGGTAATGCTTACTATTTAAGTAATCAAAATAGAGCACCTGAATCTTTTACTGAGGGCCAAGAAGGAGAGATATGGGAAGTGCAATTAGAATTAAAACTTCTTGCGGAGGTAGGGATTATAGGGCTCCCAAATGCAGGAAAAAGTACTTTAATTTCTGTTTTATCATCAGCACGCCCTAAAATTGCAAACTATCCTTTTACAACTTTAATACCTAATTTAGGTGTAGTAAGAAAAGCTGATGGCAATGGATGCCTTTTCGCGGATATTCCTGGTTTAATATCTGGAGCAGCTGAAGGAATAGGTTTGGGTCATGATTTTTTAAGACATATTCAAAGAACCAAAATACTTATTCATTTGATTGATTCAATTGCAGAAAATCCTATTCATGACTATAAGATAATTGAACAAGAATTAAAACAATATGGCAAAGGTCTTTTAGATAAAAGAAGAATTATTGTACTTAATAAGAAGGAACTCGTAGATGTAAATTATTTGAAAACAATCACAAAAAAGTTAGAAAATTTATCTAAGAAAAAAGTTTTAGTTATTTCTTCATCTTTACGAGAAGGTTTATCTTCATTACTTTCTGAGGTTTGGGATCAGATTTAATTTTTGGAGATATCTTTTTAAAATTAAAAATACTTGATTTAATTTAAAATATTAGCCATAAATAATATATCGCCTTTAATAAACTTATGAATTTTTATAGTTGCTTTGATCAAAAAGGAAAAATAATAGCCAGGTGCCAGACCATCGAAGATATTGAAGTTCTAAAGAAAATGGGAAGGCCGATAGTGCAGGTAAAAGAAATGAAGAATGAAGAATCTGTGGTTTGTTCATTAACTGGAAGCCCATCTGATTTTAATATGGATTATTAATCAAAATAAAATATCAAATCAAAAAAAAAGGGCATTTTTGGCCCTTTTTTTTGCATTTCTTAGGAATTGAAATTAATCATCATAAACTAAGCATTCAGGTTCGTCTGGATTGGCATCACAGAACAACTCTAATGCATTTGGATCATGTTTATCTTCAGGATGATGATCCTTGTATTCTTCTAACTCCTTTAATTCTTCAGTTAAGTGTCTGACCTTTGGAAGATTACCCTGTTCTTTTGCAGAGGCGATTTCCGATTGATCTTTTTTAATGTGTTCGTCAATGGATTTCATTTGCAGTTTTTCATACTTGAGTAGACATCTATAACATAGTTAATTTGAATTGATTGTGCATCATCTATTAATAAGATTAGTGTTCATTACAACATGAAATTTATTAGTAAATAATTATTTTAAGATCAATTTACTTGGGAATCGATATTATTATTTGCTTCAATGAAGGGAGAATTGGGACAATTTTATTGGGGTTTAAAGGAAATAATGCTTTGTAATAATCCTTTTTCCATTCAGAATCAAAACATGTTTCAGAAACCTTAGATAATTTAAAAAACTTTAATCTCCATTTCATAATGTTTTTAAAATCAGAAATTTCTTTTTCAGTACATTTAAAAAGGTTCCTATAAATTAATTCCCAACGAATAACTGTTGGGAATAAATAAATATCTGCATAACTCAATTCTTCTCCGCAAATCCAATTATCAAGGCTTTTATCCAACTTTTTTTCTATTTTGTTTAGAGCATTGAAAAGGCTTTTACTTGCTCTTTCATAAGATCTTTGATTTCTAGCAAACCCACATTTATAGACCCCATCATTTATGTCAGTTTGAATTGCATTCAATAAATCTTGGTCACAATTATTTATTTTGAGTCTCCTTTGAAAGGAATCACCTTTTATCGAACATAATAAATTTACTATTTGGGAACTTTCATTAGATAAGATATTAATTTGATCATTTTGTAAATCAAATAATAATGGTAATGTCGATCTGAAAACATTATCTTGTGATCCTTTTTTATAAAATTCATTAAGACTTTTGCATCCTTTAAACTTTTCATTAAAAATCCATTGACCACTATTAATATCTGCTTCTAAAAAAATAACTTTAACTTGCTTAGATAGATTTCTAAGTTTATAGACAAGTAAAGTTCTATGGCACCAAGGGCAAGAATTTCCTACTAACAAATATATTTGTTCACTATAGTTTTCAAAAGAATAAACTTTGTCTATTAGTATTCCTTTTGGACGCTTATAATTTCCGTGTATGTCAGATGGTGCGAAACCATCCATTAATTTTCCCCAAAACCAAAACCAGAATTTTTTGGAGAAATTAATAAGGTACTTATTTTTCATAGGGCTTTAAATTTAAATTTTTAAAATGACATTAAAAAAAATACTCATTGTTTCTGGAACTCATGGAAATGAAATTAATCCAGTTTGGGCTGTGAATCAATTTTGTAAACAGAACAATATTACTGATAAAAATATTGAATATAAATTTATAATAGGTAATCCTCTTGCCTTTAAAAAAGGTATTAGATATATAGATACTGATTTAAATAGATCTTTCGACTTCAAAAAAAATTTAAACAAAACAAATTATGAGATTGATAGAGCAAATTTCTTAGCGGAAAACTTTGGTATTAATAGTTCTGAAACTTGTCAAATTGCTATTGATTTGCATACAACTACGGCAAATATGGGGACAAGTATTGTTATGTATGGAAGAAGAAATGTAGATTTCTGCCTAGCAGCATTACTTCAAAATAAATTCGGTTTACCTATTTATTTACATGAAAATGATAAGAATCAAAAAGGATTTCTTGTAGAGGCATGGCCATGTGGATTAGTAATTGAAATAGGTTCTGTCCCTCAAAATTTTTATGATCCAAATATTGTTAATAGATTTTTGATTATTATTAGTGATTTAAGAGATGAGATAAATAAATTAAAAAATAATCTAATAAAACTTCCAAAAGAATTAATTGTTCACGTGCATCAAGGAAGTATTGATTATCCCAGAGAAAAAAATGGAAGTATCAATGGAATTATTCATCCTGATAGAATAAATCAAGATTGGAAGCAAATAAAAAGAGGAGATCCTTTATTTTTAGATATAAATGGCAATTCTATTTTCTACTTGGGCGATGCAGATATTTGTCCTGTTTTTATTGGAGAAGTTGCTTATAAGGAAAAGAATATTGCTATGAGTTATACAAAAAAAGAATTAATTTTTTCCTCTGAGGAATGGGTAAACGAATTTTTAGGTTTATAAATTTATAAATGAAGATAATTATGTTTAAATTTACATAAGAATGTTTTATCTCTCTGATAAGTTTATTTAATAGTTTGATTTATTTATTTTTTTATTAATGTAAGTATTTTAATTACCCTAAATTCTCGTGCTCCAATATACAACCGCCCCAAAACCCTCTAACTCCAGTCTTTTATGCCTAGCTTTTTCTGTAGATACAATCTCTTTAAATCGTTTTCCATCTAAGAGCCATTCAATAATTACCAACTTTAAGCCTCAATACTAAATAAAATATTAAGATGCTCAAGCTTATTTCTGATCAACTTCAAAAAAATATTTACCAGTAGAAAAAGTTTTTACACATTTTTGGAGATTTTGGTCTAAAATCTTTGGAGCGGATGTAAAAATCCGTTTTTATTTACACGTCTCAATTTCGAGACATACTTTACGAACTCATGACAACTATTCAGCAGCAGCGTTCTTCGCTGTTAAAAGGTTGGCCACAGTTTTGTGAGTGGGTAACATCAACTAACAACAGAATTTATGTTGGTTGGTTCGGCGTCTTAATGATTCCATGCCTACTTGCAGCAGCGGCTTGCTTCATCGTTGCATTCATCGCAGCACCACCAGTAGACATCGACGGAATTAGAGAGCCAGTTGCTGGTTCATTCCTATATGGAAACAACATCATCTCAGGTGCAGTTGTTCCTTCTTCAAACGCTATTGGTCTACACTTCTACCCAATTTGGGAAGCAGCTACTGTAGATGAGTGGTTATACAACGGTGGTCCTTACCAGCTTGTAATATTCCACTTCCTAATTGGTATCTCAGCTTATATGGGAAGACAGTGGGAGCTTTCATACCGTTTAGGTATGCGTCCTTGGATCTGTGTTGCATACTCTGCACCAGTTTCAGCAGCTTTCGCAGTATTTCTTGTATACCCATTCGGTCAAGGATCATTCTCTGACGGAATGCCTTTAGGTATTTCTGGAACATTCAACTTCATGTTTGTTTTCCAGGCAGAGCACAACATTCTAATGCACCCATTCCATATGGCTGGTGTTGCTGGTATGTTCGGAGGATCTTTATTCTCAGCTATGCATGGTTCACTTGTTACTTCATCTCTAATCAGAGAAACAACTGAGACAGAATCTCAGAACTATGGTTACAAGTTCGGACAAGAAGAAGAAACATATAACATCGTTGCAGCTCATGGCTACTTCGGTCGTTTGATCTTCCAATATGCAAGTTTCAACAACAGCAGAAGTCTTCACTTCTTCCTAGCTGTATTCCCAGTTGTTTGTGTATGGTTAACTTCAATGGGTATCTGCACAATGGCATTCAACCTTAACGGTTTCAACTTCAACCAGTCAGTTGTTGATGCAAACGGTAAGATTGTTCCTACATGGGGTGACGTTCTTAACAGAGCAAACCTAGGTATGGAAGTAATGCATGAGCGTAACGCTCACAACTTCCCACTTGATCTAGCAGCAGCTGAGTCTACAACAGTAGCACTTACAGCTCCAGCTATCGGTTAAGCTTAAAGTTCTTAAATTTACAAGCCCCCTTTTTGGGGGCTTTTTTTTTGTTAAATTTTCAATTGGCTTCATATAATGGTTATATATAACTAAAACAATTTGATATTTCTATGAGTAGTAGTTTTGGCAAAATTTTTCGTGTAAGTACTTTTGGAGAATCTCATGGCGGAGCAGTTGGGGTGATTCTTGATGGTTGTCCTCCAAAGTTAAAAATAGATATTGAGCTTATACAAAATGAATTAGATAGAAGGAGACCTGGTCAAAGTAAAATTACAACTCCCAGAAAAGAAGAAGATAAATTAGAGATACTAAGTGGTTTAAAAGAAGGAATTACACTTGGAACACCAATTGCAATGTTAGTTCGTAATAAAGATCAAAGACCAGGAGATTATAGTAATTTGGAGCAAGTGTTTAGGCCATCTCACGCAGATGGTACATATCATCTGAAGTATGGAATTCAAGCTAGCTCTGGAGGTGGTAGAGCTTCGGCAAGAGAAACTATAGGAAGAGTTGCCGCAGGCGCGATTGCAAAACAATTATTAAAAACCTTATTTAATACTGAGATTCTTTCTTGGGTAAAACGTATACATGATATCGACTCACATATTAATAAAAATAAACTTTATCAAAGTAAAATTGATTCAAATATAGTTAGATGTCCTGATGAAAAAGTGGCTGCAAAAATGATCGAAAGAATAAAAGAATTACAGCAAGAAGGGGATTCTTGTGGAGGAGTTATTGAATGTTTAGTGAAAAATGTTCCATCAGGATTAGGTATGCCAGTATTTGATAAATTGGAAGCTGATCTAGCAAAGGCTTTGATGTCTTTGCCAGCTACTAAGGGCTTTGAAATAGGTTCAGGTTTTTTAGGAACTTATTTAAAAGGAAGTGAACATAATGATTCATTTATTGAGTCTGATGACAAAAATAAGCTTAAGACAACATCAAATAACTCAGGAGGGATACAGGGAGGCATAAGTAATGGAGAGAATATAGAAATGAAAATAGCTTTTAAACCGACAGCAACTATTGGGAAGGAACAGAAAACTGTTAATGCTAATGGTGAAGAAGTATTAATGAAAGCCAAGGGGCGTCATGACCCATGTGTTTTGCCAAGAGCAGTTCCAATGGTTGATTCAATGGTAGCTCTTGTATTGGCAGACCACTTACTTCTCCATCACGCGCAATGCTCAATTATGAGATGAAAAAATTTTTTAATTCGATGTTTCTTTGAGCCACTCATATATTTTTTGATCGATTCTTTTATTTTTAAAACCCTTCTCTCCAATTACAATAGCTTTATACCCTAATTTTTTATATAGCGGTAAATCAGATATAGATAAGCCTCCAGCTGCTATAAAATCTATATTTTTATATTTAGATATATTTATTAGTTCAATTTTTCCTTTGACTGGGTATATTTTGATTATTTTACAATTCAAATCTATTGCTTCTTTTAGATCTTTTAAGTTTTTTATAGCTGGAATTAATAAGTGGTTTTTGGAATATGAATAATTTAAAAGATCTTTATCCCAAGATTTCATCATTGAGTAATTTAGTCCAATTCTTATTGATTCATCTATTGACTTTTTGTTGATTATAGAAGCTGAGCCTAAATTAAGTTTTGGGAATTTTAATTTGAGATCTGATACATAGTAAATCCAGTTTTCATTATTAGACCAACTAATTTCAATATTTTCAAACCCTTCTTTTATTAAATTATCTATTTGCCTTTCAACTAATTCCCTGTATGAAGAATTTGTATAAATGTATTTAGTTGGTTTTATTAATAAAAAAAAAGATTTTAACCTTATTTTGTTAGAGAAAAAATCTATTTTACTTTTTATATCATTATCTGATTTTTTTAAATCAGATATAATTTGCAACTTTTACCTCAGAGCGATTTAGTAAATCTTGAATATCTTCGGTATCAATAGTTTCTTTCTCAATTAGCATCATAGCCATTTCATCAAGAACAGCTCTATTTTCGGAGAGTACTTTTGTAGCTCTTTTGTAAGCCGTTTCCACAAGCTCTGACACCTCTACGTCTATTGTTGCTGCAGTGTCTTCAGAGAAGTCTCTTGTAGCACTCATATCTCTTCCTAAAAACATTCCACCTTGTGATTGACCTAATGCTACTGGACCAATTTTATCGCTCATCCCAAATTTAGTAATCATTTGTCTTGCTACATTAGCTACTTGCTGTAAATCGTTGGAGGCTCCTGTAGTTACTTCCTCTTCTCCATATACGATTTCTTCAGCCACTCTTCCTCCAAGAGCTACTGCCATTTGGTTTTGTAAGTAGGAACGTGAGTAAAGACCAGACTCCATTCTTTCTTCACTAGGGGTAAAGAAAGTTAATCCTCCTGCTTGGCCTCTTGGGATAATTGAAACTTTAGCTACAGGGTCATAATCAGGCATTAAAGCACCAACTAGGGCATGACCTGCTTCGTGATAGGCGACAAGTTCTTTTTTTCTATCGCTTATTACTCTGTCCTTCTTTTCTGGCCCAGCCATTACTCTCTCGATAGCATCTCCTACTTCATCATTGCTAACAGTATCAAGATCTTTTCTTGCTGCAAGGATAGCCGCTTCATTTAAAAGATTTGCCAAGTCAGCACCGGTAAATCCAGGTGTTCTTCTGGCCACTTTATCGAGATCTACATCTTTTGAGAGGGTTTTGTCCTTAGCATGAACATTTAATATTTGTAATCTTCCAGCATAATCGGGCCTATCTACTGTTACTTGTCTATCAAATCTACCTGGTCTCATTAAAGCTGAATCTAAAACATCTGGTCTATTGGTTGCTGCAACTATAATTATTCCAGAATTACCCTCAAAACCATCCATTTCAGTTAATAATTGGTTTAAGGTTTGCTCTCTTTCATCGTTTCCTCCTCCCATTCCTGCACCTCTTTGTCGACCTACTGCATCAATTTCGTCAATAAAAACTATACAAGGAGCATTTTTTTTAGCTTGCTCAAATAAGTCCCTGACCCTACTAGCTCCAACTCCAACAAACATTTCAACAAACTCTGATCCTGATATTGAGAAAAAAGGAACACCTGCTTCTCCTGCAACTGCCTTAGCTAAGAGAGTTTTTCCTGTTCCAGGAGGTCCAACTAAAAGAACTCCTTTTGGAATTTTTGCTCCAACTTCAGTAAATCTATCTGGACTTTTAAGAAAATCAACAACCTCCGTTAGTTCTAATTTTGCTCCCTCAACACCAGCTACATCTGAAAAAGTTACTTGTGTAGATGGTTCCATTTGAAGTCTAGCTTTGCTTTTCCCAAAACTCATCGCTGGATTACCACCACCACCATTGCCACTTTGTGACCTTCTGAATAAAAAAAATAAACCTCCAATTAACAAAACTGGAAAGATTAAACTACTTATAGCTTGCTGCCATGGATTGGCTAATTTTGTTGGAGTAACTGCTATGTCTACATCATTTTCAGTAAGTATTTTGAGTAAATCTTTATCTGGAGCTAAATTAACTTCAGATCTACTCCCATCGTTTTCTACAACTTGAGCAGTTCCATTATCTGGAGATAATAAAACTCTGCTAACTTCTTTATCTTGAACAGCTTCAATGAAATCACTATATCTTAGAGTTTTTTTGGCATTTTCGGTATTGGGTTTATCAAAAACAGAGGTACCTATAAAAATGACTGTAATAACTGCTAGGACGTAAAGTCCTACGTTTCTCCAACGTTTATTCACGATAAAAAATTTTTTAATAAATCTATAATACTCATAATAAAACAATATTAAGACTTTCTAAGAACATCTACTACACTTTTAAATGCGAACCATTCAGGTATTGGATCACCATTCCTTAGTTTTTTTCTAAATTCCGTGCCGCTTAGTTTCATTATTTGATAGTTATTTTCTTTGGCTTCTTCAGCAGTTATGTAACCTTTTTCTATTGTATATACTAAATTTCTTGAAGGTACAGTTTGCATCATTAACTCTTCTGCGCATTCATTAGCAAAGTTCTGGGCATCATAAGCTCCATAAAAATCTTCACCTGTAGATGAAGATTTACATCCAGCCATATCCCTGCCGATTATAAAATGAGTACATCCGTAATTTCTTCTGATAATCATATGTTGAAGGGCCTCTCTAGGACCAGCCATATGCATAGAATATGGTAAAAAAGCCCATTTTATGTTCTCATTAGAGATTTCTTCCTCTAATTTTTGATATGTCAAATATCTGATCTTCCCAGGTATATCGTCTTGTTGTGTTGGCCCGCAGGTTGGATGAACTAAAACAACTGCATTTGAGGAAACATTTTCAGATTGTAATGCACTAGTAAATAATTCATAATGTGCTCTATGAATTGGATTTCTGCATTGAAAGGCAACTACATCTGAATTTGCAGGTAATAAATTCCTTACTTCTTTTGGGGTTTTACATGGAAAATCTCTATTTGGAATATCCAAACCATATATTTTCCCTCCTATGTAGTATCTACCTCTTTCATTGAAAATCATCTTAACTGCGGGGTGATTCAAGGAATTAGTGCCATAACATAATTCTGCTTCTTTTGATTTATCTGGCTCCCATTTTGAACTTACTTCTAACACTGCTAATTTTTGTTCTTTATAGGTGAGCAGAATTGTTTCACCCTCCTTAATTTGTGCATTATTAGTATCAAATACAATTGGCAAACCAAAAAGTAAACCCTTTGTGTCTCTATGGTTTTTAATTACCGAATAGTATTCTTCTTTATCCATAAATCCCTCTAAAGGAGAGAATCCTCCAACCATTAAAAGCTCTACATCACATGCATTTCGATCACTACATTCTTGCTTATATGAAACTTGAGAAAGTAGCTTTGATTTAAGTTGTTTATCCTTAATAATTAGTTCTTTTAGTTCTCCTCCATAAGCAGGAATGAGACCTTTTGAATCTCTTTTAGATACTTGTTCTGATTTCATTTTATGATTTTTATAAGACAAATTTTGAAAAAAAAAAGAGGGCTTAAACCCTCTTTTTAAAATTTATTTGAGACTAAGCTTTTCTTCCGTAAAGCTCACCAATTATTTTTACATCTAGGGGTTCTTTTGAACCCATATCTGTATCAGATGGTTGAATAGCTACAAATCTGCCTGCAAATTCATCTGTATCAGAATCTACATTTTCAATAGATAGCGTTACTACTCCAGTACCATTGACATCAACTTTGATATTTTCTTTAGCAAGTTCTTCATCATCACCTCCTAAGGCAACTAAACCTTGAGCGTATTCAACACCAGTATTTTTAGCTCTAGCTTTAGGATCTAAAAAATCCCCGGTTCTGTAATTAGGTGTGAATGTGGCCCCACTTACTTCTGTACCTGGTTCAATTGATGAGGGTAGATCAGCTGTTAAATCTTTTGCAGAGAATGCAAATGGGACTTCCAAGCCTCCAGGAGTTAGAACAGTAATTAATTGGAAATCAATACCACCTTTTTCAGTAAATGTTCCGGAGTCTATATCTCCATATACTTCTGTAACTGTGGTGTTATTTCTTGGGCTAATAATTTTAGTCGCAACAAATTCTGCTTCTTTTCTTTTAGTACCAGGAACCTTTACATAAACTTCTGTTGGATGCATGCATATACCTTTTAAGGAATCTCCATTTCCTATAGATATTGATCCAACTAGGGATGAATCTAATGAAGGACAATCATTAGCTTTTCCTGTGTTTACAACATCAGTAAATTGAGCATTACCTCTCTCTGAGAAGGCATGCGTCTTATCTGGCATGAAAGCAAAAGTTAAACAAAGTGAAATAACAAAAGCTAAGAAAGAACGAATTCTCATAATAAAATTTCAATAAAGTTCTGTGACTGCTGGTAAAGGGTTACCTTAAAATGTTCAGTACGGATACTACAAGGTAAAGAACCACAAAAGTAAGATTTTTTAGATCCTCGAAACAACCCGTAGCTTTTTTAAATTTTTAAAAACTTGAGTTATTTTAAAATAAAAGACGGTTTTTAATGATTAAGATTACAAAAAAATACAAATAAAGTTGTTATGGATTATTTATTAACTGAAATAATTTGATTTATTAAATTATTAGCTAATTCGATTTTTGATGTTTTTTCTATATGTGTTTCCATATCCTTGATATCAAAAAGCCAACCTTCATTTTCAGCTAATGCCCCAAATCCTTGGTCTTCGATATCTATGGGATTTGCAAATAGTAAATCACAACCTTTAAGTATTATTTTTTCTTTAATTGCTTTTCTTGCACTTTTAATAGAGCCTGAGAATGCACAAAATCCAACAAAAATTTGATTTTCTTTTTTCACTTTACCTATATCCTTTAATATGTCTGGAACAAATTCGATATTATTATTTAAAAATTTTTCAAATTTACTTTTTGGAATTTTTTTTGAAGTATCTCCTGAAATTTTAAAATCGGCCACTGCCGCGTTCATAATAAAATAATCACAATCAAAGATGTCTTTTTCTATGGCCATGATTAAATCTTTACTGTTTTCTATTTCGATGTTATTTATCCCTTCAGTTATATCTAATTCATTTTTTAAAGGACCATGAATGTATTTAACTTTTGCACCTCTAAATCTTGCTACTTGAGCAAGCATTAGTCCCATAGTACCTGAACTATAGTTAGTGATCTTTCTGGCAGCATCAATTTTTTCTGAAGTACAACCACCTGTAATTAAAAAAACTTTGTTTAACAAATCTCTGTGATAGGGCTTTTTATTTTGTATCAAAATAAATCTTAGAGCTAACTGAATTAAATCATTGGGAGCCATCTTACCCACTCCAATTTCGTCACAAGCTAAGATTCCTTCACTTGGCTTAAGTAGTAAAACGTTAGGGTAGTCTTGTAAAGACTGATAATTTTTATGAACAGCTTGATTAACCCACATCTTAGAATTCATTGCAGGAGCAACAATAATAGGTTTATTATTTGCAATTAAAATACTAGATATTAATCCGTCTGCATTACCTGTAACCCACTTAGAGAGAGTTGTTGCTGTTAAAGGAGCCATTATCAAGATGTCAGCCCAATTGCATAGATCTATATGTAGTGGTTTTGGTTGAAGATATGACCATTGGTCTCTATCTAATATGCAAGCATTCCTACTTAGAATAGAAAGTGAAATCGGCTGAATTAATTTTTCGGCATTTTCAGAAATAACGCACCTTATATCGTAATTACTCTTAACTAATTGACTCACAAGTAAAGGAATTCTTACTGCAGCTATACTTCCAGTTATTAATACAAGAACCTTAACTTTTAATTCTTCCGATTTAGTTTTCATCAAATGGTTCCTGATCTAGAAGATGAATATAATTAGAAGTTAATTCAGGCCGATTAATTGCTAAGGCCCTTAGCAAATGCCAATCTTTTAATCCATCAAATGGTGAAGCATAATTCTCATCTTCTAATCTTTTAGCAAGCTCACAAGTCATTTCTTCATTGAAAGAATTTACAAGTTCTTCACTTATTTTGTTATAGTTTGTAGATTTCATATTAAATTCTTGTCAGTATATTTTTTATAATATAACCTCATTTAATTTATATTTACTAGAATATTAATTACTCTCAAAAATTTTCAAGTCACCTTAAGAAAAAATTCTTTAAAGAAATCTTGTAGGAAATTAATTATGTCACAACCAAAAAAAGAGCAAGTAGTTAGCCATTTGCGTTATTTAAGACAAGAATTAAGAGAAATGCATTTAGGAATTCAAGATGATGGATTATTTCCCGAGCCTGGAGAACTAAGAGGGGTTATTGCGCAAATGGAGGCTTTACTTGAATTAATTGAAGGTAATCCTAAAGTTAAATCAAATTCTGAATAGCTTAAGTACCTAGTTTATTACTAAAAATGGTTTTTAAACCCCAAAAGACTAAATTTCAACTTTTAGTCATTGATAATTTTGAAAGTTTAAGCCTATGGGCATTAAATCCATGGCGTAGGTATTCTCTAGCTTTAACTGTTGTTTTGGCGGGTTATTTTTTAGGCAGTTCACTAGGAATGATAAGTGCAGTGGTTGAATTAATTGACCCAGTAGGGGCTTTTTTATCAGTTTTTTTTATTGAAATTTTGATTCAAATTAGACGTAGATTAAGGTTTGATAGAAAAAAAAGATTACTAGTATTGTTAATAGATTCTTTAAGATTGGGTTTATTTTACGGTTTTTTTACCGAAGGTCTTAAATTACTTTAAATTTACTTATTAAATTTACTTAATAAATAAAGTAAAGCCATTCTTGTAGGAATTCCATTAGCAACTTGATTATTGATTAAGCAATTTGGATAATTATCAACTATTCTGCTGCTAATTTCAATACCACGATTAATTGGTCCTGGGTGAAGAATAGGAATATTTTTCTCATTCAAAGATAGTTTTTCTGGAGTTAAACAATAATTTTCACTGTAAGATTTGATACTGCTTAATAAATTCTCCATCATTCTTTCTTTTTGTAATCTTAAAACAATTACTGCATCTGCATGTTTAATAGAATCTTCTAACGACCTTGAAATTGTAATGGATCCTCTTGATGAAATAGGATCTTTTAGCTGATTTGGAGGACAACTGCTTACAAAATTAGTAAATTCTTCAGGAATAAGTGTGGGTGGACCACATAATATTATATTTGCGCCAAATGCGGTTAAACCCCAAAGATTGGATCTGGCAACTCTTGAATGAAAAACATCCCCTACTATTAATATTTTTTTAGAATTTAAGATCTCTGGTTTCAGTGAATTTGGAGAAAAGAATTTTATTAATGTATAAAGATCTAGTAATCCTTGACTAGGATGGCTATGTAAACCATCACCAGCATTGAGTACTGAAGTTTTTGCATTAGATGAATCGAGTTTCTTGGAAATTTCTAAAGGAATATGACTTGATGAATGCCTAATAATTAAAATATCAGATCCCATTGCAGCATATGTTAATGCAGTATCTATTAGAGTTTCTCCTTTGCTTAAAGAACTTGAGGAAGGAGAAAAGCTTTGTAAATCAGCAGAAAGTTTTTTAGCGGCAAGCTCAAAGCTATTGCGAGTTCTAGTACTAGGCTCAAAAAATATAGATGTTATTAAATTCCCTTGTAAAGCTGGTATTTTTTTTGTGCCAGCATTATTAAGGGATTTAAATCTTTCAGTCAACTCAAAAACTGATTTATAATCTTCTATCGAGAAATTTGAAAGTGTGAGGATATGTTTGTGAGGCCAATTTCCCATTATGTTATCCGAGACAAATTATTAGTTGAATTTGTTAATTTAGGATTTTTATCTCCTTTTTCCCTTTTACTAATACTTCTACTCCTTTTAAGATACCAACGCCATTTTATATTTTTTGCTTTAGATATGCCAATTCTTGTTGTTTGAATTAAATCTTTACTCTCTATATCTGACTCTCTTTTGCTGATCGATAGGTATTTATTGTTAAAGATATTCAGAGAATTAAATTTACTATCAACTTCAAATGCTTTTGTTACTAATCCTGGACCAGACGCTACTCTCTCGTTTTTATTTGAAAAAGAAACAGCCCTTATTAAAACACCACTAGCAAAATCATCTTTATCAGTAACAATGTTTAAACAATGATGAATTCCGTATGATCTGTAAATATAAAATCTACCTGGCTTTCCAAATAAGACTTTATTGGATGATGTTCTTTTGTTATGTCCATGACAAGCTTCTTCTTCTTGTGAATAAGCTTCGGTTTCAACTATCATTCCTTTTAATATTACTTGATCAATGCTTTTTCGAATCAGATAGCATCCAATCAATTCAGGAGCAACCAGCTTTGAGTGCCGATAAAAAAATTCTTTTTTAAAAGATTGTTTATCTATTTTTAAATAATTATCTAATTTTATTTTTAGCGGTGAAATACTGTTAAGTCTAGCTTTTGAAGCATAAAACAATTTTTCTTCTTTTTAAAGTGATTTATAAATAAATTTTCATTAATTTTGCTCAAAATATTGAAGTTTTAAGTAATTGATTTTGAAAACTTTTATTATATATAATGTAAATAGATGCATTAATAGTATAAAACGTATGAAACGAATCAGTAGTGATGAAGTAAAGAAAGTAGCCCAATTAGCACGACTAGAATTAAATGATAACGAGATACAACAACATGCAGAACAGTTAGAAAAAATTTTGGGCTATATTAAACAACTAGAGAAAATTAACACCGAGGATGTTCCTTGCACCACTAGAGCTATAGAAGTGGTAAATGTATTAAGAAAAGATGAACAAAAAGATTATGAAAATTCTGAGGAACTATTAAATTTGGCACCTTCAAGGGAAAATAAATTTTTCAAAGTTCCAAAAATTATTAGTGATTAATTAATTGCTATTAAAAAAGATCTTAGATAATTTTCCAAAATACATAATATATTTATTTTAAAACTGAGAATAAATTTGTTATTTTTTAATCCTCCCTTTATTAGTTCCATGGCTTCTTATGCCTATAAGTAGATCATAAATAAAATTAAAGGTATCTTTTTTAGTTTCAAAAATCCCAACTCTTTGAGGAGATCCTTTATTTTCTAATAAAGGTTTGGTTTTTTCGTAAGCTATTTTGTATTCAAACCATGGTATTGAAGGCCATAGGTGATGAATTAAATGATAATTTTGACCCATTATTAAAATATTCATAAATTTACTTGGATAAACTCTTGAGTTTAACCATTTATTTCTTGATCTAAATGGTCTATGAGGAAGATAATCAAAGAAAATGCCCAAAGTAACTCCTACCATTAATGCCGGGCCAAACCATAAATTATAAATTAAATTCATAAAGTCGAATTTCAAACCAGCTAAAATGATTGTTATAAATATAGATCTCTCAATACCCCACTGAAGTAATTCATATTTTCTCCAAAGTTTTCTCTGAAAGAAAAATATTTCATGATAAAAGAATCTTGGAGCAATAAGCCATATTGGTCCAAAAGTACTCACAATATGATCAGGATCATTTTTTGGATCATTCACGTGACTGTGATGCTGCAAGTGGACTCTAGTAAAAACTGGGTAACTGAAGCCTAGAATTATAGCTGAACCGTGACCCATTGCCTGGTTTATCCAAGGTATAGGATGGGCTGCCTTGTGGCATGCATCATGGATCACAGTACCTTCAATATGAAGAGCTAGAAATGCAGTGGCAACAAGTAGTGGCAGTGGCCAAACCCCTCTATACCACTGCCAAATACTCAGAAAAGCAAGAAAATAACCCCCAAAAAATAGTCCTAATGTTGGGTTCCAAAAATTTGGGGGGTCGATATAATTTTTTATCTCCCTATGCCAATTAAACGTCTTAGAAGAATTAGTTTTAATAATTTTATTTTGACTTGTTAAGTTTGAAATCGTTTCATCATAATCTATAAACAATATAACTAATAATTAATACTGATTGCATTACAATATCTAAAAATTTTTTTTATTTTTTTAAAAGGCTTGTTACTTGAAATATGTGTCAAATTGAGGACCTTAAGTAAAAATTATTTTTAAAAGCCACTTTGCTAAACTAAAATTTTACTTAAGCGGTCGTGGCGGAATTGGTAGACGCGCGAGTTTTAGGTACTCGTATCTTAGGGTGTGGGAGTTCAAGTCTCCCCGACCGCATTTCAAGAAAAAATTCAAATTAAGCAATTTAAGGATTTCAGTATTTGTATTATTACTATAATCAGTAAAAATAACGTAAAATTTTGGTAATTTATTTAAGTTTTTTATATCTATTTTTTGGAATTATATTCCTGTTAATACCTTTAATATATATTGAATTAGGCAGACCAAGAGATCTTATAAAAGCTGGTTTGAATTTAGTTATTGGTATGTTATTGCTTTTAAAAAAAAATGTTTTTGAAGGTGTATATTCTTCAATTCTAATTGTGATAACTACATTGTTTATTTTTTATTTGGTAGAAATTTTTTCTATAAGGTGGAATCAATTAACTAATCAAGAGAAAAATAAATTAAAAACTATAGTGGAATTTAAAAAAAATATTTCAACACTTAAGGATGCCATCTCGCTTGCAAGCAAAGATTTTTTAAATTTAAACAATATTTTAAAATTTGGAAGAAAAAATGAAAATTTAAATAAAAAAAAGTGGGTTAGGAATGGTGAAAATGATAATATAATTACTTCCATTAAAAATAATTTACTGACTTTAGAGATGCAAAAAAATGCAACAATTCAATCTAAAAAAGATACAATCAATGAAGGGAAAAATAATTAAAACAAATAAATTTAACACTAATAAATTCTATAAATTCGAATGAACCCACAAAATAATCAAGATAAAAAGTCTAATTTTTCTTATAAAGAAACTCTAAATTTATTGCAAACTGATTTTTCAATGAGAGCTAATTCAGTAATAAGAGAACCGGAAATTCAGGAATTTTGGTTAAAAAATAAGATTGATTTGGAATTGGGATCATCTAATGAAGGTAAAAATTTTACTTTGCATGATGGACCTCCCTATGCAAATGGCTCACTTCATATGGGACATGCTTTAAATAAAGTTTTAAAAGATATTATTAATAAATATAAAACCTTAAAGGGGTTCAAGGTTCATTTTGTACCTGGTTGGGATTGTCATGGATTACCAATTGAGTTAAAGGTTTTGCAAAGTTTAAAATCTCAAGAAAGAAAAGATTTAGATTCTTTAGGATTAAGAAAAAAAGCAACGGATTATGCCAAGATTCAGATTAAAAACCAACTAACAGGTTTTAAGAGATGGGGTATTTGGGGAGACTGGGAAAATCCATATTTAACTCTTAAAAAAAATTATGAATCTGCGCAGATTGGTGTTTTTGGAAAGATGTTCTTAAATGGTTATATCTATAGGGGGTTAAAACCTGTTCACTGGAGTCCAAGTTCTAGAACAGCACTTGCAGAAGCAGAACTCGAGTATCCTGATGAGCATTTCTCAAGCAGTATATATGTTTCTTTAAACATTACTAAATTATCAGATGAAATTCTTCTGAAATTAGAAGAGAAAAATCTTAAAACTAAAGTACTTTCTAATTTAAATAAATTATTTATTGCTATATGGACAACTACACCATGGACTATCCCAGGTAATGAAGCAGTAGCTATTAATCCTAGGATAAATTATATTTTTGCTGAAGATAAAAATGGTAATATATATCTTTTTGCTAAAGATTTAATTTCTGATATTTCTAAGAAACTTGATAGAGAATTTGATATTTTATTAGATCTAAAAGGTTCATTCCTAACTGGTATCGAGTATAAGCACCCTACAAAAAATAAGTTTTGCAATCTTGTAATTGGGGGTGATTATATAACCACTGAATCTGGGACAGGAATCGTCCATACTGCTCCAGGTCATGGAATGGATGATTTTATTGTTGGCCAAAAATATCAATTACCAATAACTTGTATTGTCGATGAAAAAGGTAATTTGAATAATGCTGCTGAAAAATTTTGCGGATTAAATGTTTTAAAAGATGCTAATGATTCGATTATTGAAGATTTGGTGAAAAATAACTTACTGCTTTTAAAAGAAAAATATAAGCATAGATATCCTTATGATTGGAGAACTAAAAAACCGACAATATTTAGAGCTACTGAACAATGGTTTGCATCTGTAGAAGGATTTAGATCATCAGCTTTAAAAGCAATTGAGGATGTTGAATGGATGCCGAAAACAGGAAAAAAAAGAATTTATTCAATGGTTGTTGGAAGAGGAGATTGGTGTATTTCTAGGCAAAGATCATGGGGTG
Organism: Prochlorococcus sp. AG-679-P15; assembly: GCA_003210695.1. GTDB lineage: Bacteria > Cyanobacteriota > Cyanobacteriia > PCC-6307 > Cyanobiaceae > Prochlorococcus_A. The sequence continues at coordinate 19,186 of QCUW01000008.1, forward strand.
TCCCAATTCCAGTGTTCTATGAAAAAAATGGAAAGAAAATATTACTTAATAGTGAAACTATTCATCACATACAAAATTTATTTCAAGAGCATGGAGCAGATATCTGGTGGAACTGGGATGAGAAAGAATTATTACCAGAGCACTATCAAGAAGAATCTAATCGATGGGTAAAAGGTTTAGATACTATGGATGTGTGGTTTGATTCAGGATCTAGTTGGGCTGCAGTTTGTGAGCAAAGAGATGAATTAGAATACCCAGCTGATTTATATTTAGAGGGATCTGATCAACATCGAGGTTGGTTTCAATCTTCGTTGCTAACCTCGGTAGCAGTCAATAATAAACCCCCATATAAGAAAGTTCTAACCCATGGATTTGCATTAGATGAAAATGGTAGAAAAATGAGTAAATCATTAGGCAACGTTGTCGATCCAAATATTATTATTAATGGTGGACCTAACCAGAAAATTCAACCTGCTTATGGAGCCGATGTTCTTAGGCTTTGGGTGAGTTCTGTGGATTATTCAGTTGATGTACCTATTGGATCTAATATTTTAAAACAGTTATCAGATGTTTATAGAAAAGTAAGAAATACTGCCAGATACCTTTTAGGTAATATTCATGATTATGATCCAATGATCGAAAAAATTGATATTGATCAATTACCTTTATTAGATAAATGGATGTTAAATAGATTGATTGATGTCTCAGATCAAATAACAACCGCATATGAAAATTATGAATTCTCGAAGTTTTTTCAAATATTACAAAGTTTTTGTGTAGTGGATTTATCTAATTTTTACTTGGACATCGCAAAAGATAGATTATATGTAAGTGCTAAATCTCAGTTTAGAAGAAGATCTTGTCAGTTTGTAATGTCTAAAATTGTAGAAAATTTAGCAGTTCTTATTTCGCCTGTACTTTGCCATATGGCTGAAGATATTTGGCAAAATATTCCATATTCAACTAAAGAAAAATCAGTATTTCAGCGAGGATGGCCAAACTATCCTGAGTCATGGATTAATCCGGAACTTAATATACACATTTCCAATCTAAGAACATTGAGAGTAGAAATTAATAAAGCAATTGAGGGTTGTAGAACTCAGCAAATAATTGGAGCTGCTCTTGAAACCGAGGTTAAATATATCCCTGAAAATGAAATAGTTAAAAATTCTCTTTTATGGCTTGAAAAGTTTGGCATTAAGGAAGTTGATTTATATAGTGATTGGTTGATAGTTTCTAATTTTAATATTGTCAATAATTTATCTAAGGATTATTTAATTATTGATGATAATGAACTTGGAAAGATTCAAATTATCAAAGCCAAAGGGCAAAAATGTGATAGATGCTGGCATTACCAAAATATTACTGTTAAGGGTATTAAAGATACTAATTTATGTAAGAGATGTGCAAATATCATCAATATATAAAAATTTAATTTATGTCCAATTTTGTTGGTTAAGAAAAAAAAGAGAGTTTGTATTTTCTCTTATAATCACTTCTGACCCTTTAGTTAAAGGTGCCTTAAATAATATGAACCTTGTAAAATAATAGTCGAATTCTATAACTTGTTTTTCTAAATCTATTTCAATTTTGTGTGTTGTAGAACTACTAAACCCCCTATAAATTATTATTTCTAGAAATTCTTTAGAGTGGTCCCTTAATAGATAACCTTTTAGTTTTAAAAGTCTATTTGGAATTGTAAAACTAATTTTTTCTAAATTTCTAATTAATTCAATTTCTGCCATAATTGGAAAAACCAGAATTTCTGCCACTTTTAGGTAGTTTAATAACGGCCCATTGAACAAAACCTAGTATATATATCAATAAGGCAAATAATCCTAAGAATTTTGCAACCGGTTGAGAAAGGCTAGCTCCAAATAAAAAATTAAATAAATTTTTTAAAATCATATATAAATTCTTAGATGGTTTAAGCCAAATTTCACATTCTGCAGAATTAATAAAAAAGATACAACTTATATTATTCAAACTTTGAACTAAAAAACTTAAAGATATAAAAGTTAGGGACCACCTCCAAACTTTAGTAGTTGTGGTTAATACATGAGAAATACTATACTCTTTTAATTCTTCATTAATATCATTCCAAAACCATACTGATATAGTCATTATTAATGTTGAAATATTTGTAACTAATAAAGCGTAATTGTACTTTCCGATTAAAAGTATAAGGCTAATAAAAAATAGAAGTGATATTTTCCAATAATTAGTTATGAGCTTTGTAATTGCTTTACTTTTATTTTTTATTGACCAAAAAAATAAAGTTAAAGGAATACCTACTATGAAGACTAATGACAATTGAAAAGATAGCCAAATGGAAAGCTGATTAAGAATGTTCAAACGTTTTTCTTTTTAAAACATATTATTTATTAAACCTCACGCACCTACTTATTAACTTATTATTGTCATAGTTATGAATATTGTGTATTTTGTTGATTTCTAGTAAGAAATAATCAAACATCTTTTATGAGACAACATGTAAATCCACTCAGTAAAAACTTTTTTGCAATAGATCCAATACCTCCGATAAATGAGATTTTTGAAAATCCAAAATTACCTCTTCATTTGGATATAGGTTGTGCTTCTGGTGATTTTTTATTCGAATTATCATTAAAAAATAAAAATTGGAATTATATAGGAATTGAAATTAGGGAAAAATTAGTTCAAAATGCAAATTTGAAAATGAAAAATAGAGAATGTAAAAATCTATTTTTTTCATTTGGTAATGCTAATAATTTTTTTGAACAGTCAAAGAATAAAATCCTTATTGATTCAGTTACTAGTATTTCTTTTAACTTTCCTGATCCATGGTTTAAGAAGAAACATCATAAAAGACGAGTAATTCAAAATAAATTTATTAATTTTCTTTCAAATTCAATGAAAAAAAGATCCTTAATTTTTATTAAAACTGATGTAAAAGAGCTTTTCGAATATATGGAAAATAAAATATCAGAAAGTATAAAATTCAAGAAATTAGCTATTAAAGATTTTAGATATAATGAGAGTTTTAATCCCAACAAAATTCAAACCAATAGAGAAAAATATGTATTAATGAATCAACTTAAAGTTTATGAAAGTATATATATTAAAATTTAATTTATAAATTATTAGATATTTTGTTGATCTTTGTACGTAGTTCATTTGTAATTTTTCTTGATAAAGAATCTACTTCTTTCTTATTTTGTGCTTCAACTAGTACACGTAAAACAGGTTCAGTTCCACTTGGGCGTATATAAACTCTACATTCATCCTTTTTAATTGCTGAATAACTTTCTATACTTTGATTTATAAAGTCTTTATATGAATTATTCATATTCTTAAAGTCAAAACTTAGATGAATTTCTGTAAGTTTTTGTGGGTATGGTACGAAGCTACTTTTAAGCCAAGATTTTAAACTAATATTTTTTTTCTTACAGAATTTAGAAATTTGAAGTGCAGTTAATATGCCATCTCCACAAAAGTTATTAATTTTTGAGAGAATATGACCTGATTGTTCTCCGCCTAGTAATGCCTTTTTTTCCTTTATTGCTTTAAATATAAACTTATCTCCAACTTCAGTTCTATGGAAAGTCCCCCCAATATTATTCCAAGTTTTTTCAAAACTTAAATTAGCCATTCTTGTTGAGATGATAATATTGTTGGTCAGTGATTTTTTGTCCATAAGTTCTCTTCCCCATAGAAAAAGTATATGATCTCCATTCAGTACATTACCTTTTGAATCAACCCCAATCACTCTATCTGCATCACCATCGAAGCTAAATCCCATATCAGCATCGTTCTCATTTATGGCTTTTTTTAGAGGGTCTAAATATGTAGAACCACAATTTAAATTTATTTTTAAACCATCTTTTTCATTATTTATTACTATGGTGTTTGCACCAAGTTTATTAAAAATACTTTCTGCACAAGATGTTGCTGATCCATAGCAAGTATCTAATATTATTTTCATTCCTTTTAAACTTTCATTTTCCATAGTATCTATAAGTCCTTGTTTATAGATATTTAGAAGGTCGTTATTTTTGATTATTGACTTATTTTGATTAGAAATTAATTTATTATTTTTTGCTTCTTTTATAATCATTTCTATTTTATTTTCAAAATCTTCTTTAATTTTTTCTCCATTATTATCAAAAATTTTAATACCATTAAATTCAGGAGGATTGTGGCTTGCAGAAATCATAATACCACTACTAAATTTAGCTTTTTTTATTAAAAATGGGATAGCTGGTGTAGGACAGATTCCTAAATATTCAAATTCTTTTCCTGCTTCATTAATACCTCTTGATATAGCCTCCAAAAGAATTTCTCCACTTATTCTTGTATCTCTTCCAATTAGTATTGGATTATTGCTTTCCACAATAAGACCCAATGCATAGCCAACCTTATATGCTAAAGAATACGTAATTTCTTTATCATATCTCCCTCTAATTCCATCAGTTCCAAATATAGATTGCATATTATGATTTAGTAAGTATTAATTATAAGTATCTTGTATCTTTTACTTATACTATCAGTTGAACAAAAGTAAAAAGATTAATGTTCTCTTTATTTATTTTATTTATATAAAATAGATAAAGTTCCAAGTAAATAATGCAATCTGGAAATAAAGAATCACTTTTTAATTTTTCTCAAAAGTCTTTACTTATTTTATTTTTTACTCTAATTATTTTTTCTGTACTAGCGTTAAAAGATCTAGTATTTAAACCTGCCTTTCTTCTTAAGAATTTTGGAGAATTATCTATTGATCCTGAAATAGCTTTTATAAACAATAAACCTACTTTTCTTGAATTTTATGCTGAGTGGTGTGAAGTCTGTAAGGAAATGGCCCCAAATGTTGCTTATTTAAAGGACGAATATGAAAAAGATATAAACTTTGTTTTTTTAAATGTAGATAATCCTAAATGGGAAAAATATATAAGAAAATTTAATGTTAATGGAATACCACAAGTAAATCTTTTTGATGAATACGCTGATTTAAAAGTTACGTTTATTGGGAAACAGCAAGAAAAAACTATAAAAGAATCTATTGATAATTTAAATCATGGTTTTCAAACTAATTCTAAAGTTCTAAATTCGGAATTTTCAGTAATCAAAAGAAGCAACAATTATCAGCCTTCTCCAAGAAGTCACGGATAATTTTATTTCCAATTTAATGCTTCAGATACAGATGGGAAATATTTAATAAATACTTGCTTACAATCTTCAGCAATATCCATATGTTCTTTTTGCGTCCCTTCTTTCGATCTTAATTTTATATAGTGAATCCAAGATCTACATGAACCTGTCATGTAAATTCTTGTTGGTGTGGCCAATGGCATAATAAATCTAGCGCATTCCTTTGCGATTCCTGCATTCAGCATTTCTTCGTATAAATTCTTTGCTTCTTGAAAATGTTTTGCAATTTTTCCTGAAAATTTACTTTTAAGTTCATCTGGTATGTCATCTATACTATTTTGGCGATTCTTTATGTCTTGCCTTCTTAGCTCTGGGATAGGGATATCATTTCCTAGTAAATTAGTTTCTGCATATCTTTGAGAGAATTCTTGAAAAGTAAACGATCTATGCCTAAGAATTTGAGCAGCTATACCTCTATTAGTCTCAATTTTTAATGTCATGCATGATTGCTCAAAAACTGACCAGTGTTCATGTTGAATACAATATCTTAATAATCCTGCATATTTATCATTAGCTTGATTGGACGGATTTGAAACTCTGGCTATGTAAGCCATGGTTTTTTCCGCATCTGGAGTTAATGAAATTAGCTCAACTTTACTCATCTTAAATTTTTGCTAAAGTTACTTTCTCTGGTTGATTTTGATATTTACCTTTTCTATCTTCATATGTAGTGGCGCAGGGATCACCCTCGAAAAATAACAGTTGACAAATACCTTCATTTGCATAAATCCTACAATCTGCACCAGAGCTGTTGCTGAATTCTAATGTAAGATGGCCCTCCCATCCTGCCTCCGCTGGGGTGGTATTGACTATTATTCCAAGACGAGCATAAGTACTTTTACCAATACAAATAACAGTAATATTTTCAGGCACTTTCATTTTTTCTAAAGCAACTCCTAAGCCATAAGAATGAGCTGGTAAAATAAAATACTCTCCATCTTTGTCTTTGTGAAGACTAGTTTTTTCTAAATTAAGAGGATTAAACTTCTTTGGATTCATCACAGTTCCCGGGACATGCTTAAATATTAAAAACTCTTTAGAAGATAGTCTTAAATCATAGCCATATGAGGAACATCCATAACTTAGAACTGCGTTTTTTTTCTGTGAAGGATCGAGATGTCTTACCAAGTTTGGTTGGAAAGGCTTTATCATTCCTTTAGATGCTTTTTGGTTTATCCAGAGATCATTCTTCAGCATAATTTTTATGAGCGAAGTTCTGTAATTTGGTCGGCCATTAATAAGAAATTTTTAGGAATGGATGTACCAGTAAGGATTACATCTCCAGATATAAATCGGTTTTCAAGTGTTGAAATCAAATCATCTTTACTGATAATGTTTAACTCGATAGCTAGAAAAATTTCATCGAGGATAATTTGATCATATTCTCCAGATAGTAATTCTTTTTTGCAAAAATTCCATAATTCATTTATTGAATGATTAATTGATTTTGCCAGATTTTTATTATTGGTTATATCTTCTTGTTCGTATTGATCAAAAGAATCTGATGATCTTATCCAAGTTAGATTTCCACATAGCTTTTGGGCATTTACAATACCCTGCTTGACACCACCTTTCATTAATTGCACTAATAGTACTTTTCTTCCTAAAGCCGCATTTCTTAATGAATCTCTGATAATAGACGAATAACTCCCTCTGTAAGAAGATTGATAAATCTGAATTTGGCCATTCTGATTTGGATTTCTTAACTTTGATTCTTTATTATTTTTATTTATGTTTACAACTTGATGATTACTTGTTGAATAACTTTTTAATGAACTGATTGCCATTATTTGAATTTACTTTTTCTATATTAAGTATAATTTGAATTATAGTACGCTGCATATAGTGTAATTTTACTTAAGGTAGATAATAAGAAAAATGATTTTTAAAAAAATTCTTTTTCCAAATAAAACATAAGAATTGAAAACTGTTACAGTTGATACAAGAAATTTTTATCTGTCTCCTTAAATTCTCAATAGTAAAGAGATTTATGTTACCTGCTTCTAGAGGATTCAGTCGCTTAACTCAGCAACCATCCAGTCAAAATACCATTAATACTGTTGGTGAACGGTTTCCAATTAATAGAACTTTAATGGAGGTAATAAAAGGTCTTGAAGGGGCAAGTACTGAAATGGTTGAGAGATCGAAAACAATATTTTTTCCTGGAGATCCTGCTGAGAGAGTTTACTTAATAAGAAGAGGAGCAGTTAGATTATCCAGAGTTTACGAATCAGGAGAAGAAATTACTGTTGCATTATTAAGGGAAAATAGCCTTTTTGGCGTTTTATCTCTTTTGACAGGTCATAGGTCCGATCGTTTTTATCATTCAATAGCTTTCACCAGAGTTGAAATTATTACAGCACCAGCTAATTCTGTTTTGAGAGCAATTGAAGCAGATGCATCCGTTGGACTATTACTGTTGCAAGGCCTTTCAAGCAGGATTCTACAAACAGAAACAATGATTGAAACTCTCACGCATAGAGATATGTCATCTCGATTAGTAAGTTTTCTGATGGTTTTGTGTCGAGATTTTGGAGTTGCAAGTGAAAAGGGTATAACTATTGATTTGAGACTATCTCATCAGGCAATAGCAGAGGCAATAGGTTCTACTAGAGTCACAATTACAAGATTATTAGGAGATTTGAAGGATTCAGGATTACTAACTATTGATAGGAAAAAGATTACAGTTTTTGATCCAATAGCACTTGCAAAAAGATTTAATTGATAGTTAATTAATTATCTATTATGTTATTAATAAATAAATATAAATATTTTGTCTGGCTGGCTTTTCATTATTTTTTTATTACTACTTGGAGGTTTGATTTCAACATTAGGTGACCTATTAGGTTCCAAGATCGGTAAAGCTAGATTTAGTGTTTTAAAGTTAAGACCAAAAAAAACTGCAATTCTAATCACAATTTTAACAGGTAGCTTGATAAGCGCCTCATCATTGTTCTTAGTGATATTAGTAAATAGGCAGTTGAGATTAGGACTTTTTAAGTTAGGCGATTTACAGAAAAAACTTCAAGAAAATAAACAAGTTTTGATACCTTTAAAAAAAGAAAGAGAAAAACTAGAAAAGAAAATAAAAGCTAAAGAGACCGAATTTAAACAACTTGAAAAGAATATACTTGCGTTAAGAAGCGGAAAATTTGTTATTAGAAGTGGCCAATCTTTAGTTATTGCCGAGATTTCTTCTTCTAATCAAGAAGATATTAAATCTCAAATAGAACAAATTATTATCAATGCCAATAACTATACTTACAAAATAGTTAAACCAAAAAATAAAGAGGTCAGAAATGTATTGTTGTTAAGAAAAAATCATATAGATGAGATGCAAAATACTATTTTAAATGGGGGTAATTGGGTCATTAATATAAAATCTGTGAGGAATGTATTAAGTGGGGAAAATTATGTCTATGCTTTTCCTGAGTTAATAGAAAATAAAACTATAGTTAGAAAAGGAGAAAAAATTACGAAAATTGATTTCAAACAAGAAAGTTTTAATAAAAAATATTTTGGTGATAAAGTAAATTTCTTAATTTCCTCTAGTTTGGCTGAAGTTAAGAGAAGAGGTTCACTTACAAATGAAATAAAATTGCGAAGCGATTCTTTAAAAGAATTAAGAGACTTATTAAATAAAGAAAATAAAACTAATTTTGAATTGGAGGCAATCTCTCTGAGTGATAGTAGAACTATCCAACCGGTAATCATTGAATTCAATATCAATTATCCAAAGTCTTAAATGTCTATAGTCATAGCTATTGACCCTGGTATTTCTAAATGTGGATTAATAGTAGCTGACATAAAAGAAAAAAAAGTTTATGAAGCAGTAGTAATCAATAGCAATTTACTTTTAAAATATGTTAAGAAAAAATATCACAATGAAAAAAACCTTCAATTTCTCATTGGAAATGGTACCAGTAATAAAAACTACATAAAAGATTTGAATCAGATAGTACCTAATGTGATCATTGCTGAAGAAAAAAATTCAACTTATAGAGCTAAGCAAAGATATTTTGAAATTTTTCCTTTAAGTGGCATAAAAAGTTTTCTGCCAAGAGAAATATTTATTTTGAATAAAAATTTAGATGCATTAGCGGCATTAATTATTTTGGAGGATTATTTCCAAGTTAAATTTGATTTTAGTGAAAAAGTAAAGACTAAAACTTGGCTGAAATAGTAAATTTATATTCATTTCCAGCTTCTAGCTCATAATCTTTTTTTAAAAGGAATCTCAATAATGAGTCTTCAATTAATGCTCTTCCTAAAGGTGGCTTTACAAACAATATTCCTTTTCCAAATGACCATGTGAATTGCCATCTGAAATCACTTGCTTCCACAACTCCTTTTAATTCTTTTTTAATGAAACAGTACTCTTTGACATTTACATGAGCTACTGTCTCAGGTTTAGCTTTCATTTTTTATATATTTTTTATATTGAAAGAATTTAGTTCACTAATAATATAGTCTTCATTTTTAGTATTTAATTCTTCGAGTGATTCAATTACTTGTTGATAAACTTTGTCTAAAGTATCATTTTCTTTTGAAGATATATTACCTAATACATGGGAAATAGTATTGAAGTTTTTTTGGTTTTTTTCATTAAAGGGAGGCGACCCTATACCGATTTTTATTCTATTGAAATGTTCAGTATTCAATTTGTTTATGATATCTTTTAAACCATTATGTCCTCCAGAACTTCCTTTCTTTCTAAATCTAATTTTACCCAGAGGCAGATCGATATCATCTACTATTATAAAAACCTGATCCAATTTAATTTTATACCAATCTAAGATTGCCCTTACAGCATCTCCACTATTATTCATATAAGTGTTAGGCATAAATAATCTGTAAAAAAAATTATTTATTTTGAATTCTGAATACCTACTTTTAAACTTATTTTTTAAAGTGAATTCTGCATCATGTTTTTCTGAAAATTTTTCTAGTAGTAAAAATCCAATGTTATGTCTATTTTTGATATATTCTTTTCCAGGATTACCTAAACCAATTATAAATATCTCATTATTATTCATAATTTAAATTTTATCTCTAAAGTTTTAAGTTATAAATATAGAAACATGATATGTTTTTTGTAATGTCTATGACAACACAAATTATTAAAATTTTTTAATTAATAAAATTGTAAATCTTTACATATTTTCAAAATTACGTACACAACAAAATAGATCAATTATAGAAATTTAATATATCTAGTTTCCATTCCAGTCCACTGAGAAACCTTGTAGGAGTAATGATTGATTATAAATTTGTAAAAGGATAACAAGGAAAACTAATAATAGTAAACCTATGACAGTCATGATAGGAACTGCTCCCCATCCAGGAACAACTTTTCCTTGTCCTGAGTTCCCAATAGCTTTCAAAAGAGTTCCTAATGCAGTTTTTTGGCCCATAGTAATTTCTCTAAATCAAATATATTTCGTTATTGTATAAGAATAAATACATAAATTGTTCACAAACTAACCAAAATTGATGCAAACTTTATCATCCGCCCCAGATCCCGCTGTTTCTGTAGCTGTAACAATCCTTGCTTTACTATTGGCTTTAACAGGTTTTGGGCTATGGACAGCTTTTGGTCCAAAAGCTGCAAAGCTAACTGATCCTTGGGACGATCATGATGATTAACTTCTTTTATTTTGAGATTTGAGTAGCTTTATAAAGTATTTCAAAATTTACCAAAAATACAAAAAGTAAACCTTTTATCATAAATTAAATATAAATTTAATAAGATGTAATTCTGTTAACAATCGAAAATTCTATGCTTGCACTTAAAATTTCAGTTTATACAATCGTTTTTTTCTTTGTTGGAATATTTCTATTCGGATTTCTAGCAAGTGATCCAACAAGAACTCCAAATAGAAAAGATTTAGAAAGTCCTCAAGATTAACCTTTTTATTAAGACTTTTCGATATTTTGAATATAAGAAATCTTATAAAAGCTATCTTTCTTCTTTTTGTAATAATAAACTGCTCCCCATCAGGAAAAACAATTGAACTTTTTCCCCTTAAGGAAAAGAGAAATTCAACCAAAAATACTTTCGTAACCAAGAAACTTTTCCATGAGAGTAAAAAATTACTAGATCAAAATTCATATAAAAAACATACAGATAATTTTATAAAAAATTTAAAAAGTAAAAATATTAAAACTTTTAAAACAAATTCTTTGCTTTTAGCAAATTTTAGTAATACCAAAAAAGAGATAGAGATCCAATCGGAAATTCAATCTGAAGAAAATAATATTTTAAATGCAGAGGGAAATGTTCTTGTTTCTTATCAAGGAAATATTATGAAAGCAGATAGTATTATTTATGATAAAACCAAAAAAATAATAATTGCTAATGGAAATGTTTCTTTGAATATTGGGGAACAAATATTCGAAATGGTTAGCTTAGAATATGATTTCAATAATAAAAAGGGTTATTTGTTAGATGTAAAAGGATTAATTAAGACAAATAATCTAATTGATGATTTATTTACTAATTTTGATAATTCAGATATTAGAAACAATGAAACTTTAAAAGAGATCAAAAAAGATAAAGTTAAGCATACGCCAAATAGTCTCGAGAATTGGGTGCTTTTTACAGATAAGATCCAAATTGATGGAAATAAATGGACAAGTGAAAAAGTTAAATTAACTAATGATTTGCTTGAAGTAAAGCAAGTTATGATTGAGGTTAATTCACTTGAAGCTGTTGCAAGAAAAAAAGAATTGAGATTTAAATCTGCAGTAAACTTTTTGATTTTAGATGAAAAAATCAACATCCCCTTTTGGTTTGGAAATAGAAAATTTACTAAAGAAATTAGTTACGAAAATAGTTTGAAAGTTGGATTTGACAATCTTGATAGAGATGGACTTTATGTTGGTAGTAAACTTAATGTAATAAATATATTTGATAATTTTACTCTTGATTTAGAACCACAATTTTTAATTCAACGATCACTTCAAGGTAATACAAAAAGTTTTGTCAATAAGGGAGATTCAATAACTGGAGATAAGGTAAAAAGAAATGCAACGTTGAAAGATTATTTTGCACTCAATTCTCAAATCAAAGGGAAAATTAACGAATGGACTTTAGAGATAGATCAGCAAAATAATTCTTTTGATCCTGAAAAATTATCAGATGCAACTAGAATCAAAACTAATTTAAGTAAAGATATTACTTTTTTAAATTCAAAATGGAATAAAAGTTTCTTTGCTGTTTATAGAGATAGGGTATGGAATGGTTCAATAGGCGAAACTGAAATTTATGGAGGTTATGGTTCTAAATTAGAAAAACAAAATTCTTGGGAAGTTAATGGTATTAGTAATACTGAAGTATTCTCTTTGGGTTTGGCAAATTTGAAAGGAGAAGCCTTAAATAGTAAAAATTTGGTTAAAACCACAAAAGGTAATTTCTTTTATTCGTTAGATCAAAAATTCCCAATAAATGTTGATGAACCTTTAAATACATTTGTTGATAGTTCATATAATTATATTGCTGAGCCAATTAATAAGGGCCTTAGCCTGAACACCAAATTGGAATTATTATATTCTTTTTACGGAAGCGGAAATAATCAAGAGTACTTAGGTATAGGAGCCGGCCCTGAATTTGTTTTTGGTGATTTCAAAAAAAAATATTTTGACTACACCAGGATTAGTTTATTACCCTTTTATAAAATAAAAGGTGGAGATAGTTTTTTTAAGTTTGATCAGATTTCTGATAAATTCACTTTAGATCTTGCTTTAGACCAACAGTTGTATGGACCTCTTATTCTAAAAAATTCTGCGACTCTAAAAGTATCTCGAGCAAAAGATTATTCTGATTTCATAAATACAAAAATCTCATTAAATTGGAAAAAAAGATCCTATGAATTTGGAATCTTTTATCAACCTCATAATCAAGCAGGAGGGATTTCTTTTTCTTTATTTGGCTTTGAATAAATATTAGAAACTCGAATTAAATTTTATATAAGGTAGGTTATTTAACTTATTTTCAATCAAATCATTATTATCCATTAATTTGGATGTGGTATCCCATTCGCCAGATAAAAACATTTTTCTTGAAGTTTCTTTTATTTCAATATTAAAATTTAAATCTTTTGATTTTGCAGTTGATTTTAAAAGGTCAATCTCAAAAAATAAGTCTTTATTTTCTATATATTTTTGAATAATTTTTATAGATTTCTTAGAAAGCGTAAGACATGGAATGCCAATGGCAATACAATTACTATAAAAAATATCTGCATAACTTTCGCCAATGATTGCTTTAATTCCCCATCTCATTAATGCTTGAGGCGCATGTTCTCTGCTTGAACCACATCCAAAATTGCTATTAACAATAAGTATCGATGCTCCCTTATTAGCTTCTAGATCGAAGGGATGGTTTCCTTTAAGAGCCTTACGATCGTCAGCAAACACAGATTTCCCCAAGGAATCAAAATCAACACATTTTAAAAAACGAGCGGGTATTATTCTATCGGTGTCAATATCATCTCCCACTAATGAGATACATTTACCTTTTATCTGAGAAAATTGTCCTAAAGGAGGATTGAATTTACCTTTCATTTTTTAAGAAAATCTCTTACATCACTTACTTTCCCATTGATAGCAGCAGCAGCTACCATGGCAGGGCTCATTAAGAGTGTTCTGCCACTTGGAGATCCTTGCCTACCTTTAAAATTTCTATTGCTAGAACTAGCACTTACTTGATTACCTGTTAATTTGTCAGAATTCATCGCTAAACACATTGAACATCCTGGCTCTCTCCACTGAAAACCTGCATTTAAAAAAACTTTATCAAGACCTTCCTCTTTTGCTTCTTTTGCTACTCTCTCTGATCCTGGAACCACAAAGGCTTTTATATTTTTGGCTATTTTATGGTTCTCTAGTACTTTAGCGGCAACTCGTAAGTCACTGATTCTTCCATTTGTGCAACTACCAATAAAACATACGTCAATAGGTGTATCTCTTATTGATTGTCCAGGTTTAAAACCCATATATTCATAAGCTTCCCCGGCAATAAACTGATCGTTTGGATCTATTTCTCTTAATGAAGGGATTTTTTGGTTAATTCCTATACTTTGACCAGGAGTAATTCCCCATGTAACAGTAGGTTCTACTTTAGAAGCATCTATCTTTACAACATCATCATAAATAGAATTCTCATCGCTTTGTAGAGATCTCCACCAATTGATAGCATTATCCCAATTTTCATTTGTGGGGGAGCATAATTTATCCTTAATATAGTTAAAGGTTTTTTCATCTGGATTTATATAACCGCATCTTGCTCCTCCTTCAATAGACATATTGCATATAGTCATCCTCTCTTCCATTGATAATGAACTTATTGCTGGACCTGCAAATTCATAGGCATAACCTACTCCAGCTTTTACTCCAAGTTGATTAATTATATGTAGAACTAAATCTTTTGCATAAATTCCATTGGATAATTTATTTTCACACCAAATTTGCCTAACTTTGAGTTTATTCATAGCGATAGTTTGACTAGCAAGTACATCTCTTACTTGACTAGTACCAATACCAAAAGCAATTGATCCAAAGGCTCCATGAGTTGATGTATGAGAATCTCCACAAGCTATGGTCATGCCAGGTTGTGTTAGTCCCAGTTCTGGAGCTACTACATGTACTATTCCTTGTTTACCACTACCAATATTAAAAAATTTAATTTTGTGTTCTAAACAATTCTTCTCTAGAGTATCAATCATTTGTTCTGCTAGATTATCTTTAAAAGGCCTGCTTTGATTATCAGTTGGTACGATATGATCGACTGTTGCAACAGTTCTATTTGGAAACTTAACTTTTAAATTTTTATCTTTTAAAGCTCCGAATGCCTGTGGGCTAGTTACTTCATGAATAAGGTGAAGACCAATAAAGATTTGCTCTGATCCACCAGGAAGATCTGCAACTTTGTGTAATTCCCATACTTTGTCAAATAAGGTATCTTGACTCAATTTGAATAAAAAAGTTACTTACTATTAGATAATAAGATTAATCTAAGACTGTTTAAACACACATTTACACTTAGTCTTTGAATTTCAACTCTATTTCTAGTTGAGCCAAATATTTTTTTGAGATTAGTTATGTGATCATTTGGCCCAGCAATTGAAATATAAACAAGTCCAACAGGCTTTTCTTTAGTACCTCCATTTGGACCTGCAATTCCACTAATTGCGATAGACCAATCAACATTTAGTTTTTCTTTTGCATTAATAGCCATATTTTGAGCGATCTCTTCAGAGACTGCACCATATTTTTGTATCAGATGTTCTGGAATATTTAATAATGATTGTTTAAGTTCATTACTGTAAGAAATAATACTTCCTTTAAAAACTTGAGAAGAACCTGATACTTTTGTAATAGTGGAAGATAGTAGACCTCCCGTACAGGATTCTGCAAAACCAAAAGATTCTTTTCTTTTTCGTAATTCCTTAATTAATACGCTTGATAAATCATCATCATCTTCACCAAAAATATACTTTGAAAACTCTTTTTTTAGTTTATCTTTTACTGGCTTAATTAGATTTTTTGCTTCAAATTCGTTTTTAGCTCTTGCGGTTATTCTAAGCTTAACCTCTCCTAAATTTGCGTATGGCGCAACAGTAGGGTTTTTAAGTTTCAAGAGATTATCGATTTTTTCTGAAACTGCAGACTCTCCTATCCCAGCAAATTTAAGAGTATTTGAGAAAAATATATAACCATCTGAAAAATTTTTTTTAATATAATCGACTGCTGTTTCTTTCCACATAGCTTTCATTTCGCTTGGTACTCCTGGAAAAGTTAAAATAGTAAATCCCTTCTTTGGTTCCCATATCATTCCAGGAGCAGTACCTCTAGGATTGTTAATTATTTGAGCCTCTTTTGGAAAAAAACATTGTTTTTTTAAACTAGAAGTTCCTAGAGTCGAGCTTGAAACTGACACCTTTTTTTTTATTTCGGCCCATAAATATTTTCTTTCAAAAAGTGCGGTATTAAAAGATTTAGCGATTGCCTCAGTAGTTAAGTCATCTGGAGTAGGGCCTAGGCCTCCAGTAGTAATTAAGAGATTACTTCTTAAAGATATTTCTTTAATTAATTTACTTATTCTGGTGTAATTATCTCCAATAGTTGACTGCCTGAAATGATTAACTCCCAATGCTGACAACTCTTCAGAAATCCATTGAGCATTAGAATTTACTATGTTACCTAGAAGTAATTCGGTCCCTATAGAAAGGATTTCGACCCCTTTAGTTTGAGGATCATTTAATTGATGGTTCAAGTTTACCTTCATAAAGAGGGAAACGATTACATAAGGTTAATACTCTTTCCTTACATTTCTTTTCTACCAATAAATCATCCGGATTAAGTAATCTATCGGCGATAATTTCTCCTACTTCAATAAATGCTTGATCATTAAAACCTCTTGTCGTTAATGCTGCAGTTCCTAATCTCAAGCCACTTGTAACAAAAGGTGATTCAGGATCAAACGGGACAGTGTTTTTATTCGCTGTTATGTTTACTTCACTTACAAGCAAGTCAGCTACTTTACCTGTCATATTAATACTTCTTAAATCAAGTAAAACAATATGATTATCAGTACCTCCACTGACAATATCAATTCCTCTTTTTATTAATGATGAAGAAAGAACTTTTGCATTATTGATAACTTGTTTTGAATAACTAATAAAGTTGGGCTGTAAAGCCTCTCCAAATGCAACTGCTTTAGCTGCAATA
Organism: Prochlorococcus sp. AG-679-P15; assembly: GCA_003210695.1. Lineage (GTDB taxonomy): Bacteria > Cyanobacteriota > Cyanobacteriia > PCC-6307 > Cyanobiaceae > Prochlorococcus_A. Next base: position 36,106 of record QCUW01000008.1, read on the forward strand.
ATATGCTCTAAAGGCCCGC
>QCUW01000009.1 GCA_003210695.1 Prochlorococcus sp. AG-679-P15
GCTTAGCCAAACTGCTGCAACTACTGGTGCTGATCTGATGAATTTTGTGTTAAAGATTTTAAGCATTTGATTTTTAGAATGTGTGGGATGATGTTTTATCTAGGGCCGTTAAGTGTAATATTATTATCTTTCTCTCTTAAATCACCATTCCTTCCTTGCTTATTAGCTAATAAAGGCCATTGAGCACCTTTTATAAGGCATTTTTTCGCTAAATCTAAATCAATAATAATTTCAAGGTCTGCCGGGTTCTTAGTCTTTTTGGATTCAATTAAATACTCTCTTCCAGACCATCCTATAATTCCTGCAATATAGATAAATAATACACCAGGAATAAGTAAGTCCCCTTCATGACCTCTATTTAAGAGTGCTCCCCATGGTTCAAGTGGTGGACCTATTATTAAATGAGGCAATCCATCATCACCACAAGCTGCTTTGCCATATCTTTCAAATCTTGTGATATCTTTTTGGGTTTTAGCAGTACTTGCTCGTTCAATAAATTTAGGATTTTCTGAACATGTTGTTAGAGCTGAGGCTGTATATTCTGTGCTAGCTCTATCTGCATTTAATGCTGGGCCATTAGCGGCTAAAGCAATTGGGGTTATTCCAAGAAAGAGAAAAACCGAAGTTATAATTGAAAAAAAGAATTTCATAAGTTGCAATCTTTAATTCCTTTTGATGATTTAATTAAGAAATTATTATTAAAATAGAACAGTATCGAATAAATATGAAAAAAGTTCTAGCTATTGAAACAAGTTGTGATGAGACGTCTGTCTCTATAGTTTCTAATAGTGATGACATATACAAAATACATTCAAATATTGTTGCATCTCAAATTAAGGATCATTCCAAGTGGGGTGGTGTAGTACCTGAACTTGCGGCAAGGAAGCATTTAGAGTTAATTCCTTTTGTCCTTGAACAAGCTCTAGAAGAATCAAAAATAAGTATTGAAGATATTGATGTAATTGCATCTACAGTTACTCCAGGATTAGTAGGCTGTTTAAGAGTTGGCTCTATTACTGCAAGATCTCTTTGTACTTTATACTCAAAACCTTTCTTGGGTATCCATCATTTAGAGGGACATCTTTCGTCAATATTATTTTCAAAAAACTATCCCAACCCCCCTTTCTTAACCTTACTTGTAAGTGGTGGACATACTGAATTGATTAAAGTTGGAGAGAGAAGAGATATGCAAAGACTTGGAAGAAGTTATGATGATGCAGCAGGCGAAGCTTTCGATAAGGTAGGAAGATTATTGGGGTTAAGTTACCCTGGAGGTCCTGCAATTGCAAAAATTGCTAAAAAAGGTAACGCCGCAAAATTTAATTTACCTAAATGTAAAATTTCTGATAAGGAAGGGGGTTTTTTAAAATATGACTTCTCTTTTAGTGGTTTAAAAACAGCCGTATTAAGATTGGTTGAAAAAATAAATCTAAATGGAGATAAAATCCCAATCTCTGATATTGCAGCAAGTTTTGAGAGAGTTGTGGCAGAGGTCTTGGTAGAGAGAACAATAAATTGTGCAATTGATGAAGGTTTAGATAATATTGTCGTTGTTGGGGGAGTCGCGGCTAATGAGACATTAAGAAAAATGATGATTGGAGAAGCTTTTAAAAAATCCATCAAAGTACATTTACCCCTTTTAAATCTTTGTACAGATAATGCGGCTATGATAGGAGCTGCAGCATTATTTAGACTTAAATTAAGTGCGCAAGAAAGTTCTCTAAAATTAGGTATTTCAGGAAGACTTCCTATTGACCAAGCCAATACTCTTTATGAAAAAAGACCTCCTTTTTAATCTCAATGAAAAAACAATCCAAAATTGAGTTCAACAAAACAAATAAATTTGTTGATAAGCAAGAGCTGAATTTATGGAAAAGAGGATTTACTCCCCAAGCAGAAATTTGGAATGGAAGAATGGCGACCATAGGTATAGGAATAATTTTGATTATTATTGCTTTTATTAGTAAATTTTCTTCTATGTAGAAGTCTTAAACGATTTTTGTACTTAATTTCTGAAAAAGGTTAAAATTACTAAGTTTTAAATTGGATTTAATTAATAATTATTGTATATAGTAGACTTCAAATAATATTATTGATTTAATCAAATTAATTAATATTCTTTATTAAAAGAAATTTATATGACGCCTGAAAGGCTCGGCTTACTTTGGGGTATAACTGTATTCGCGGGGGCATGTGCTCGTTTAATCTCCTCTATATCTGGATTCCCGAGTGTCGTCATTTTATTACTTTCTGGAATATTCATTGGTCGGTCGGGTTTAGGACTTGTCGAGCCACTTGATCTTGGACAGGGTCTTGAAACTATAGTTGGACTTTTAGTTTGTTTGGTCTTATTTGAAGGTGGGTTAAATTTGAAGCTGCCTGAAGGGAGTATTAGAAATACTGTTTTAAAAATTTCATTAATAAGATTATTTATTTCATTATTTGCAGGAATATTTATAGCTCATTGGTTAGCAGGTCTATCATGGTCAGTCGCTGGAGTATATAGTGCAATAGTTCTTGCTACTGGCCCTACAGTAGTTTCCCCTTTGGTAGACCAAATAAAACTAGTCTCTCCACTTTCAGAGGTCCTTAAAGCTGAAGGATTAGTTCTTGAACCAATTGGAGCAGTGCTCGCTCTATTACTATTAGAATTGATATTGGGAGATCTGCATGGGATAAAGGAGGTGTTCATTGCCTTAATGCAGAGATTGGGTGGAGGTGTTTTGATAGGTTTAAGTTCTGGATGGTTGTTAACTGAAATTTTAAAGAAAATAAAAAACGAGGCATCATTTGGAATTGAGCTTCAAGTTACTTTAGGGTTTATTTTCCTTGTATACGGAATTTGTGAATACATTTTGCCTGAATCAGGTTTACCTGCCTCTGTTGCGGCAGGATTTGTAGTTGGTAAAAGAGAAATTATAGATAAAGAAAAATTAGATAATTTGATTGGTGAATTAGCCCAACTTTCCATAACAGTCTTATTCCCTCTCCTTGCATCTGATGTTTCTTGGGGAGAATTAAGTCCTCTAGGTTGGGGAGGTATTATTTGTGTATTAATGTTGATGTTAATAGTACGCCCAATTGCTATATCTTTAGCAACTATCGGAAGAGAGTTAGATATTAAACAAAGGATTTTTTTAGCATGGTTGGCACCAAGAGGAATAGTTACTGCTGCTGTAGCATCTCTTTTTTCAATAAGGCTTGAGCAGGCAGGTGTTCTTGGTGCCGGACGTCTTCAAGGATTGGTATTTCTTACGATATTAATGACAGTTGGGATTCAAGGACTTACAGCAAGACCTCTTGCCAATTTTCTGGATCTAATTCAAAAGAAAATATAGTTAAATAAGACATCTTTCAATTAGCATGATATCTCTCTTATTTAAAGAGAATAATTCCCAACTTTGAATTAAATCTGGTCCGTTAAGACAACCAAAAAAAGCTACTCTCAATGATTTCATTACAATTCCTTTTTTTATAGAGTTTTTAATAGAAATGTTGTCAATAATTTTTTTGGCTTTATCGCTATTAATATTAGATACATTTTCTTCATTTAAATAGCAAAGTATAATTTTTAACGATTCTTTTGCATCTCTGTTATTTTTCAGAAACTCCTCCCCCTCTTTTTGCATTTTAGACAAAGAAAAAAATGGTTTTGATTGATCAATTGCATCCTTTAAAAGGATCATTGAGTCTCGAATTAAATTTGTTAATTTTAAATCCCATTCTGTAGAAGGTGATTCCCAACCCATTTCGTTCCAGTACTTCTTGATAAATTTATTTAATTTTCTTAATTCCATTTTCTTTATATATTGAGAATTAATCCAATTAAGTTTTTCCCAATTAAATTTTGCACCAGCCCTATTTACATCTGATAAATTAAAAACTTTAGATATCTCTGATAAGGATAGAATTTCACTATTAAGATCTTTACTGGACCATCCTAAAAAAGCCATGTAATTAGCCAAAGCCTCTGGTAAATATCCCATTTCTTTGAATTCATCTATAGAGGTTACACAATCACGTTTAGATAGCTTCTTACCTTCGCTATTTAAAATAAGAGGAGTATGAGAAAAAATTGGCAATTTAAACTTTAAGGCTTTATATATCAATATTTGTTTTGCAGTATTTGAGATATGATCTTCACCCCTAACAACATGAGTAATATTCATAAAATTGTCATCTACTACAACAGCAAGATTATAAAGTGGGTCTCCTATTTCGAAGCCAAAAGCTCTTCTGGATAAAACCAAATCACCTCCTAAATCCTTCCCTTTCCATTTTATTTCCCCTTTTATCTGATCTTCCCATTTAATTTCTGTTTCCTCTTCAATCTTAAACCTTATTACTGAAGATCTTCCTTGAGATATAAATTCTTTAATTTCGTTACTCGTAAGATTTCTGTGCCTATTATCGTGCTTTGGAGGTAATCCATTTGATTGTTGGTTTTCTCTTAGCTCAAGAATCTCACTTTCTGAAGTAAAACATCTATAAGCAACTCCAATTTCTAAAAGTTTTTTAATATTTTTTTTGTGAATAGAAATTCGCTGGCTTTGTTTAATAGGCTCTTCATCCCAATGAAGTCCTAGCCAATTTAATCCATCTAATATATTGTTTGTATATTCAGGTTTAGATCGGACTATATCAGTATCTTCTATTCGAATAAGAAATTTACCTTTTGTTTTTTTTGCATATAACCAATTAAATAGTGCTGTTCTTGCTGTGCCTATGTGTAATAAACCAGTTGGACTTGGTGCTAACCTTAAACGTTTTTCCAATTTCTTTTAGAAAAGAACGGGACCGACGGGATTCGAACCCGCAACTTCCGCCGTGACAGGGCGGTGCTCTAACCAGTTGAACTACGGTCCCAGAATTTTGGTTCTAATTTAAAATTAGAGAACTGATTTTAAAATTATCAGATAATAATACTCAATTAATGTTGTTGTAATAAAAAACATTCATTAATTTGAGGATATAAAGAAAAAGTTATCTTCTTTTTTAAAATGGAGGATAATTAAGTTTTTCTAAGGCCTAAAGCCAGCAGGCTCAATTAACCGAACTTGGTTACCCCGAGCCGTGAATTCTCTGCCTTGATCGCTTTGAACAACAACTCTGCCTCCAGATTTTACTCTAATAACCCTTGCACGAACCCATCCTAAAGCAGCTGATTCGAGGACTTTAACCACATCCCCAGGTTGAAGATCTAACTCCATCTCAATGAAATAATAATTTACAAAATGTTGATCCAAACGCGCCGTGGAGGACTTGAACCCCCGACATCAGGTTTTGGAGACCTGCGTTCTACCAACTGAACTAACGGCGCAATAAATAGATTATAAGCGCCTTTATGACCATAAGGTTGAAATTACTTTACAACTTTATCGATCAAAGCGTTGTTTTACGCGAGTAGCTTTCCCTACTCTATCGCGCAGATAGAATAACTTAGCTCTTCTTACTTTACCTCTACGTTCAACTTTTAGAGAGGCAACTTGAGGACTATGTAGCATAAATACTCTTTCAACTCCAATACCTTGGAAAATTCTTCTTACTGTTATCGTCTGGTTAAGGCCACCATGTCTCCTTGCAATAACAACTCCTTCGTATGGTTGAACTCTTTCTTTATTACCTTCAGTAATTCTTACTCCGACTTTAACTGTATCTCCTACATATATTTCTGGTAATTGTTTTTTTAATTGCTCACTTTCAAACTCTTTTATTAAATTTGATGATCTTAAACTTTTTTTTGCTTGGGATATAGATTCTTTCTCATCATTTTCAACAGATATTACTGCGGATGTATCAGTTCCGTTGATGGTTTCTGACTCTTTTTTTTGTTTCTCTTTAGTCATTTTATGTTTAATAATTCTACAAGAATTTTATTTTAACCTTTCGACTCGCCTTTAGTAACCTTTTTGGTAAATGAAAATTTTTTTGAAAACATTTGGAAACCAGTTATTAGCATCCAAACAAGTCCCAAAGAATTTAGGATTACATAAATTAATTCTCCATTATCCCCGAGCCACTCCCCTTCGTGTAAAGACATTAACCAGTGCACTTCTTCTCTTGAGTAGCCTAATAAATCTTTCATAATCCTATAAAATAATCCTGTCAAAGCAGAGATTAATAATGGGAGGAAAACCCAAGGTGCCAACGCTTTATGAAATTGCCTAGAATTAGTAATAAAGTTCATTTACTGTTTTTCTTATTGATAGATTTAAGATAGCCTTCAGAGTATGGCTATTTTGATGATATTTACTTATTACTATTATTTATTCCAATGAAACATTTTGCAGATCTTTTATTAAATAAAGTTAATTCTAAATCTAACGATCAAGTTCCTTTTATTCAAAGAAGAAGAGGAATCGAAATAAAGTCATCAAGGGAAATAAAATTAATGAAGAAATCAAGCAGGATTGTTGGAACTGTATTAAAAGAAATAAATGACTTGATAGAACCTGGAATGAGTACAAAAGATTTAGATGATTTTGCAGAAAAGAGAATCAGAGAAATGGGAGCTGTCCCTAGTTTTAAGGGTTATCATGGTTTTCCATCTAGTATCTGCTCTAGCATTAATAATGAAGTTGTTCACGGTATACCAAATAAAAATAAAATAATTAAAAATGGAGATCTTGTGAAAATTGATACTGGAGCTTATCTTGATGGCTTTCACGGAGATAGTTGCATCTCTATTTGTGTAGGTGAAGTAAGTGATCAAGCTAAAAAACTTAGTGAAGTAGCTTCTCAAGCTTTGTTCTCTGGACTTTCTAAAATTAAATCAGGAAATACACTTCTTGATGTTGCTGGAGCAATTGAAGATGTTGTTAGAGATAATGGATTTAGTGTTGTTGAAGATTATACGGGTCATGGAGTGGGACGAAATCTTCATGAAGAACCATCAGTTTTTAATTTTCGAACTAATGAATTACCAAATATCGTTCTTCGTGAAGGTATGACATTAGCAGTAGAACCTATAGTTAATCAAGGGAGTAAGTTTTGTAAAACCTTAAATGACAAATGGACAGTAATAACAAAAGATGGGAAATTATCAGCTCAATGGGAGCATACAATAGTCGTTATGAAAGATGGAATTGAAATTTTGACAGATAGAGATTTTTAATTAGTAAACTTAGATAATTTTAGAAATTTACAATAAATTAAAAAATACAATTCTTTAATAGGAAAAAGAATGTATGAAAGAGGATTAGGGCTAACAATAATCAAAAAAATATTTAATTTGGCAAAATTGTAAATTTGGTTAGATACAAATTTTGGATTCATAATTCCTAGAGGATTTAATTCTGATTTAAATGGACCCAAAATGAGTTTTTTAATTTTTAATTTTTTCTTTGTATTTTCATCGAGAAGGTTTTTTTTAAATGAAACTAATTGTCCAATAAGTGATTTACTTATTTCGTAAGATGGACTTAATGCTGGGAATATTTCTGCTTCAGAGGTATTTATCCAAATTTCTTTTGCTATGGGGGACTCGTTCTTGATGGCAATTGTTTCAAATAAATTTAAGAATTTGTATTTGCTTAAAGCATTTATTTCTATTGAATTTTCATAACTTGAATTGTTTTTACTAACATCGTATATTCCATGGTTCAAAATTAAGATATCAATAAATTTAAGATGCTCTTGTAATAAGAATTCTTTACCGCATTGCCATTCAATCCATTCATTTGGCGAATCATTGTTCGTTTCGTAATAATTTTTACTATGCGTAAATCCAATAACTTTGTATCCTTTTTCTCGAAATATTTTTGTTAATTCTTTTCCTAAGGCTCCTGTTGCACCAGTAATACCAATAGTTTTTCCCTCACCCATGATATTAATTGTATACAGTTTAAACCTGATAATATATCAATACACTATAAATTAATTTATTTTTGATGTGTTTTTTGATTTATTTGATTAAAAGTCATAAATAAATAATTGTATACTTCTAAAAAAAATATTATCTTAAATCTATGGATAGATATTTTATTAATTTACTATGAGTCAGATATTGTTAATTGGTTCTTGTGAACCATTTAGTGGTAAGTCAGCATTAGTACTGGGAATATCAAAAAAGCTTTTAGATCAAGGGAAAAAAATACGTATTGGAAAGCCATTAGCGACTTGTATTGAACTTACTAATCTTCCTTCAATGACTTACGAAGGCCTAATAGATGATGATGTTAAATTTATTGGTTCTACATTAAATATTTCAGAAGAAAACTTAATCCCCTCAGTAGGTTTGTTAGATAATATATCTGCTGAGAAAAGAATTGCTAATAAAGACTTAATCCCAGGTAAAGGTTTTGGACAAATTCAGGCATTAGTAAATGATGATTTTGATGGGTTAAATATTCTTGAAGCTGCAGGTAGTCTTCATGAAGGAATGATTTATGGTTTGAGTCTTCCACAACTTGCAAAACAGTTAAACGCAAAAGTCCTTATTGTTAATTTATGGGAAGATAGTAAAAGTGTAGATGCTTTACTAGATGCAAAAAAACAATTAGGGGTTCATTTTGCTGGAGCTGTTTTGAATGCTGTTGTTCCTGAGGAAGTAGAAAAAATAAAGAATAAAATAATACCCTCTCTCCAAGAGATGAACATAAAAGTCTTTGGGGTTATGCCTAAATCTCCATTACTCAGAAGTGTAACTGTAGGGGAACTTATAAATAGATTAGATGCTAAGGTAATATGTTGCCCAGAAAAAGAAGAATTACTCGTAGAAACATTAAGTATTGGTGCAATGGGAGTTAACTCCGCAATGGAATTTTTTAGAAGAAGGAGAAATATGGCTGTTGTCACAGGAGCTGATAGAACTGATATTCAACTTGCAGCTTTAGAGGCTTCCACTCAATGTTTAATTCTTACTGGTTTAGGTGAACCTTTATCACAGCTAATTCACAGAGCAGAAGAATTAGAAGTGCCAATTTTAAAAGTTGAGTTAGATACTCTTGCTTCAGTAGAAATTATTGAACAAGCTTTTGGTCATGTCAGGATACATGAATCAATAAAGGCATCATATGCTGTTCAATTAGTTAAAGAGCATGTAAATTTACAAAATATTCTTGAAACAATAGATTTTCCCTGCAATATCTCAGATAAATGCTAATTTCAAATAAAGTAATCATTTAATTTTGAGTCGTTCTTTAGATCTGCCCTCAACCGAAGGTGTTGACACCTTAGCTCAGGAACTTGCAAAACTTCAGGATAATGGGCAAAGAAGAATTGCTTTTTTGGGTAGTAGACATGTACCTGTTGTAGATATTCACTTAATCGAACTTATTGCGAGGTCATTAGCTGAAGAGGGACATAATATCCTTACCTCAGGCTCTCAGGGTGTTAATGCAGCAGTTATTAGAGCCGTTTTGGAAATTAATCCGTCTTTACTGACTGTACTTTTGCCACAGAGTTTGGATAAGCAATTACCTGAAATTAAAGAGCAGTTAAAGACTGTCATCCATTTGGTTGAGAAGAGCGAGAATGATGAATTACCTTTACCGATGGCAAGTAGTCTTTGTAATCAAGAAATTATTAATAGATGTGATCAATTAATTTGCTTCGCTTTTCACGATAGTGAAACCTTATTAAATAGTTGTAGATGTGCTGAAGAAATGGGCAAGGTAGTTAGTTTGTTATTTTTTGATTAAATTAACTCTTCTTTTATTTAAATTAATTTATTTAGGGTAATAATTAAATTAATTTTAAGTTCAAGTAATGGCAGAAAATTTTTCATTTGATGTGGTTTCTGATTTCAATAGGCAAGAATTGGTAAATGCTTTGGATCAAGTTAAAAGAGAGATTTCTCAAAGATATGACCTTAAAGGAACAGACACCTCATTACACTTGGATAAAGAAAATATTTTTATAACTACCAATAGTGAATTAACTCTAAATTCTGTGATCGATATTATTAGACAAAAGGCAATAAAAAGAAAAATCTCTTTAAAAATATTTGATTACAGCGGCATTGAAGTTGTAAGTGGAAATAAAGTAAAGCAAACTATTACATTAATTAGGGGAATTAATCAGGAAATTGCGAAAAAAATCAGCAAAAATATTAGAGATCAATTTAAAAAGGTAAATGTAAGTATTAATGGAGAGACTTTAAGAGTAACTAGCAAAAGTAAGAATGATCTTCAATTAACAGTAAAATTACTTGATAATCTTGAGGAGAAATACAAAATTCCTCTCCAAGCTAATAATTATCGATAAGATTATGTTAATAAACATTTTATTAATGACGGATTATTCAAAATCACTACTTGATTCATTGAGCTTAAAAATAAAAGAATATCCACGTTTTTCATTAAGAGAAATTGAGAAATTTTGTTGGATGGCTGCCCATGAACATAAGCATGGAGTTTTACCTTCTGAGTATGATATAAGGGAAATAGATGAGAATCTTTACTTACAATTATTAGATAAATTTAAAACAACTAGTTAATAAAAATAATTTTTAATTACCTAAAACAATTATTAAAAAAATATTTTAATTAAATACTTAATTGATGCATTAATTAATTTCTTTAAATATGATTAACAAAAAGCAAATTTAAATGTCAACATCTTTCAAAAATGTCACTCCAACTGGTCCCGGAGGAACTGCTACATTATTAATCGTTTTATCTTTTACTGGATTTCTTCTGCTTACACAATCTTTATTTGTAGTCCCCTCTGGACAAGTTGCTGTAGTAACTACGTTAGGTAAAGTTAGTGGTGGTTCGAGAAGACCAGGTTTAAATTTTAAAATACCTTTCGTTCAATCGGTATTCCCCTTTGACGTAAAGACTCAAGTCCAGCCTGAGAAATTTGAGACTTTAACAAAAGATCTTCAAGTTATCAGAGCAACTGCCACTGTTAAATATTCAGTTAAGCCAAATGAAGCTGGTAGGATTTTTGCCACAATTGCAAGCAGAAATAGTGATGTTTATCAAAAGATTGTTCAGCCATCTTTACTTAAAGCTCTAAAATCTGTTTTTTCACAATATGAATTAGAAACAATAGCAACTGAATTTAATGTTATTTCTGAAAAAGTTGCTAGTACTGTTGCTGAAGAATTGAATTCATTTGATTATGTAGATGTTAAAAGCTTAGATCTTACTGGGCTAGAAATAGCTGAGGAATATAGAGCGGCTATTGAACAGAAACAAATCGCTGGACAGCTTCTTTTAAGAGCTAAAACAGAAGTAGAAATTGCAGAACAAGAAGCTTTAAGATACGAAACTTTAAATAAAGGTTTAAATGATCAGGTTCTTTTTAAATTATTTTTGGACAAGTGGGATGGCAGTACTCAGGTAGTGCCTGGCCTCCCTAGAACCTCTGGGGGAATGCCTCCAGTAATTGTTGGCGGGAAAAATAGATAAAGTTAAATTTTTATAAAACTAAAAGATTGATCGAATGCTTCTAAAGTTCGGTCAATTTCTTCTTCACTGTGAGCTAAAGAAGTAAATCCAGCTTCAAACGGACTTGGTGCTAAATATACTCCTCGTTTGAGCATCTCTCTATGTAGTTTTCCAAAAAGTTCTGAGTCGTTTGTTTTGGCTTCTTCAAAATTTCTTACTGGTCCCTCACATAAGAAAAATCCAAACATTGCACTTACGCTCCCTCCATTGATAGCGATACCATTATTTTTTGCTGATTGCTTAATACCTTCAATTAACCTAGAGGTTGTTGTCTCTAGCTTTTCATATGTGCCTTCTTGTTTAAGTAATTCAAGAGTTTTAATACCTGCAGTCATTGCTAGTGGATTCCCACTTAAAGTACCAGCCTGATAAACAGGCCCAGATGGTGCGACCATAGACATTATTTCTTTTCTGCCTCCATAAGCTCCTACAGGCAAACCTCCCCCAATCACTTTGCCGAGGGTTGTTAAATCAGGAGTGACACCAAATTTTTCTTGAGCTCCTCCATAGCTAATTCTGAAACCAGTCATGACTTCATCAAAAACGAGTAAAGATCCATTATCAGTTGTTAGCTCTCTCAATCCTTCAAGAAAACCAGGCTCAGGCGTAATGAATCCTGCATTTCCAACTATAGGTTCGAGAATTACTCCAGATATTGCATCAGGATTCTCAGAAAATAATTTTTTTACAGCTTCAAGGTCGTTGTAAGGGGCAGTTAGAGTATTTGCTGTTGTAGTTCTTGGGACGCCTGGCGAATCTGGGAGGCCTAGAGTAGCCACGCCAGAGCCTGCTTTTACCAAAAACATATCAGCATGACCGTGATAGCATCCATCAAATTTTATTACCTTGTCTCTTCCAGTAAATGCCCTCATCAGTCTTAAAACTGCCATACAGGCTTCAGTACCACTGTTTACAAATCTAACCATTTCTATAGAAGGAACAGCTTCTATTACCATCTCAGCAAGTTTATTCTCTAGTACACAAGGCGCCCCAAAACTAGTGCCTTTTTCAATAGCCTCTTGTAATACTGTAATCACTTCAGGATGTGCATGCCCACAAATGGCTGGACCCCAACTACCTATGTAATCAATATATCTATTTCCGTCAACGTCCCAGGCAAAAGGACCTTTTACTCTATCAAAAACAATCGGCTGTCCTCCTACAGACTTAAATGCTCGCACTGGAGAACTAACTCCTCCAGGCATTAATTCTAAAGCTGAAGAGAAAACTTCTTCCGAATGAGTAGTATTTAATATATCAGTCAAAATTTAAATGAATGTAGTTTTTGGAAAAATTTCATCATGCTCTAAATTAGAAATAAGTAAAAATTTTGTCAATTAGATTGAAATTCTACATTATGATATTTTTATTGCGTTAATAGGATTTGTAAATAATTAATTTATAAGAAATTTTAATTTAAAATCAAGTATTTTCGAAAAATTTCTTTAATGTTAAGCGTTTTGAGGCTTTATACAAATTTTGATCTTTTAGAATTATATTTCGAAAAGATCATCATCATCATCGAAGTAATCTTCATTTTGACTATCGATCTCTAAATTAATTAAGACTGGAGCATGATCACTTGGTTGAAAATTTTCTCTTTGATCCCTTTCTATCACACAGCTTTTGAGCTTTGATGAGAGATTTTTACTAATGTAAATATGGTCTATTCTCCAACCTTTATTTAGTTCATATGCATTATTACGGTAATCCCACCAACTCCAATGACCAGTATTCTTTTCAAAAATCCGAAAAGAATCAATAAATCTTCCTTTAAGAACATTATTAAGTGCTTCTCTTTCAATCTTTGAGGCCATTATCCCCCCTTCGTATTTCTGAGGAGCATGAATATCTATTTCGCTTGGAGCAATATTAAAATCTCCGACAAAACAAACTAAATCATCCTCTCTTACTTCTTCATCTAAGAATGATGATAAATGTTTTAACCATTTAATTTTATAGTCGAATTTTTCAGAATCTATTGAAGAACCATTTGGCACATAAACATTTATTATTTTTAACCCATTGATATCGGCAGAAATTAATCTTTTTTGCTCGTTAAATTCTACAGAAATATTTTTTTCTTTATAATCGTGAGTAAATCCTTTCTTAACATTTTCTATTTTTAATTTACTTATTATTGCAACTCCATTATAAGATTTTTGCCCATATTTAATAACTTCATAACCTAATTCCTCAAATGGCGTCATAGGAAAAGAATCATCAATAACTTTGGTTTCTTGAAAACAAACTATATCTGGATTTACATTATTAATCCAATTTGTAATTTGAGAAAGCCTTGTTCTTATAGAGTTAACATTCCAAGTCGCGATTAACAATTTATTATCAAACTATGTAAAATTAAAAATAGCAGATAATTTTTAACTTAAATAATTTTGAAATTAATCAAAATGAAATTCAAATTAAATTTACATTTATCAAAAATAGCGAAAATATTTCTTCTATTTATTTCATTATTTAATTTTAAATCAACTTTTTTAATTGCTGAAGAGTCATATTTTAATGAAATTGAAATTGATAGTTCTACAAAATTAGAAACAAGTAGTTCAGATTTACCTACTAATCCCTTTGAAATAGTAGAGATGATTAGAAGAGCCAATAGCATGAATGATGCTACCAAGCCCTCTGATGCTATCGATGATGCTTTAAAAATATTTAGTAAGATTGAAGAAAATGAAAATCTTTAATTTATTAAACTAAATTATTAAAAAATTTTAAAATATAATTAAATATGATAAAAAATCCTATTCAAGAAGTTACAAATAAATTGCAGTATAGGGCAATTGGTATCGTTAAAGCTATTTATAAGCCAAATAATAAAGACCAATTAAATCGAGGGACATTAACTGATAAAGACGGAAAGATAATTAATACAGTTATTCTGGGGAAAGCTTTATCTCTAATAAAAAAATATATTAATCTAGATAATAACTATTTTTGGATCGTTTATCCAAGAAATAAAAGTATTAATAATTTGCACTTACAGGTAGCAGGGGTTTGGGATCCTTATCAATTAAATAAAGAAGATAATAATTTGGAAAAGGATCCTAATCAAATATTAGAAGAATTAAATTTAAGCAATAATTATTTTTCTATAAGAGGAGAATTGGTTTATGTAAACACTCAAAAGAAAGAGGTTGTTATAAAGATTTGTTCTTCTCCTAATTCAAAAAGATTAAAAGATCCAACTTTTAAAATCATTGTCGAAGGAGAGATCTCTCTTCAATTTTTGAATAATTTTGTAAGCCTTGATGTTATTAGGGATGGAAATATACTGCGAATGGTTAAATATGAAATTATTGAAAAAATAAAATCTGCAAAATCATAATATTTAATATGATTAATGAGTTTTTAATTTTCGAATTCTTACTTATTAAAAATCTATAAAGGTTTATGGAAGAAATATTAATTGATTGTTCCCCTGGTGTTTCTGGCGATATGTTACTGGGCGCATTTCATGACTTGGGAGTACCAAAAAACGTTATTGAAAAAACTCTTGCAGGCATTGGATTAGAAAATTTATATGATTTACATTTCAGAGAATCTAAAAGTTGTTCTATTAGAGGAATCAAAGTTGACATTTATAACTTTGATCAAAGTACTAAAAGAAATTGGAGTAGCATCAAAGATTTAATCTTTAAGGCTCGGTTAGAAGAAAAATTAAAAAAAAGAATTTACCAAGTTTTTGAGTCTTTAGCTTTAGCAGAGGGGAAGGTTCACGGTATTGATCCTGAAGAAGTTCATTTTCATGAGATAGGGGCAATCGATTCCTTAGTGGATATCATAGGCGTTTGTGCTTCAATTGAATATTTAAAGCCAAAAAGGGTTTTTTGTAATGAACCAAGTTTAGGGAGAGGTTTTGTACAAACTGATCATGGCAAATTATCAATCCCATCCCCTGCGGTAATAGAGTTATTAAGAGAAAAAGATATCAAAGTTATCTCAAGTATTGATTTAATAGATGGGGAATTGTCAACTCCAACTGGAATAGCTTTACTTACTAATTTGGTTGAATCTTTCCAAATCCCTAATAAATATTCTATTAATTCCTATGGAGTGGGGATTGGAAACTTAGAACTACCATGTCCAAATATGGTAAGAGTTTTAAATATTAATTCTGCTAATGAAGATTTAATCGATAAAAAAATTAGCCCAAGATATGAAGAGATTTCTATTCAAGAGGCTTTGATTGATGATCAAACATCTGAAGAAATTGCAAATTTTTTAGAGATATTTAGAAAAAAAGGAGCTTATGATATTTCTTGTCAAGCAATTAATATGAAAAAAAATAGAACAGGTTTTTCTATTCAAGTAATTTTACCTATTGAGAAGCAAAAATATTTCAGGGAATTATGGTTTCAATATTCCAACACTATAGGATTGAGAGAAAGAAAACAATTTAGGTGGGTTTTATTAAGAAGAAGAGGTGAGTGTTTAACAACTTTTGGAAATATTAAGTTTAAACAAACAATGAAACCTAATGGCACTATTTATATGAAACCAGAAAATGATGAAATTTTAAGATTACAGATTGAGCATAATAAAACAGCTCAGGAAGTAAAAAATATTATTGAAGAATCCTGCCAGGAATTTAAAGCTTTTGAAGATTGGAAATAATATTTAAAAAGAGTATTTTTTATTTAGCTTCTAAAGAATATTAACTTTTCAATCCTGAAGAACCTTTTCTTTTTTTTTGTAAGAAAAATTTCTTTATAAAATATAATCTTTATCTGTTTAATTTATTTTATATTGATATGTACCTCAGCAGTTTATTATAAATCCTTCCTTTACGATTAAGAAAAAATTTTAATAGTATTTAGTTCCTTTTTTCTAAGCTTGGAATCAATGTACTTGATGCAATTAAACCCAAGACTGTTATGAAGAGTGCAGGTAATATGGCTTCAGCCATTCGCTCATCTCCTGCATATTGATATATCCTTACAGACAAAGTATCGAAGTCGAATGGTCTGAGAATAAATGTAATTGGCAATTCTTTAATTGTGTCTACAAACACTAGAAGTGATCCAATAAATATTGGTCCTTTTAATAAGGGAAAATGTAACTTTTTGGTAATATCAAACCAATTAGAGCCAAGATTCCTTGCCGCCTCATCCAGGCTTGGAGATATTCTTTCAAACCCAGAATCAAGTGTACCTTTTGAAATAGTCAAAAATCGAACTACATAGCCCCAGATCAGAAGGCATATATAAATGAAATCCAACTTTGAATTAGAAATAGTTATTAATGATATTGCTATTACAGTTCCTGGGATTGCATATCCTATGCCTGCGGGGAATGTTATAAATTTTGTGATTAAGCTCTTATTATGGCGATTAGTTATCGTTAATATCAAAGACAAAACTAATGTTAATAATGCAGCAATTATTCCGAGACTAACAGTTCTAAAAGTTAGAGATAGTAATTCTGTCGTAAATCCTTTTTTTAACTGATCAATATTTAATAGAAACCAAGAAAATGGAATTCCAATCGAAAACAATGGTGGAAATAAAGTAACTAATACTGCTAAGTAATATCTATATCCTTTTAAATCCCATCCTAGTGAATCTAATGATGCTGGATTTTCACTCCAACGCTTTGTTTTCTTTCTTGAAAGTTTTTCAAATATAATTAAAGTAAAAACTATCAATAAGGCAACTAATGATAATCCCATGACGCTTTCTGGATTTCCTTCAATTATCCAATTCTCAGTTATACCTATAGAAATACTTGGAATATTTAATAACTCAACTGTTCCTAACTCATTCATAACTTCCATACACATAAGGCTTACTCCAGTTATTAATGCTGGTAATGCCATTGGTAGAGCAACTTTAAAAAAGCTTCCCCATGGTCCAATTCCTAAACCTCTACTAGCATTAATTTGATTCACTCCAAATTTATTGAAGCTTTCATTGGCAAGTATAAAAACATAAGGATATGAAGTAATTGAAAGTATAAGAACGCCCCACCACAAACCAGTTACTTGATACCCCAAAATACTTCCTAAATCCTGTAAAACTGCAGTTATTAAATATGCTGGGATTGCGAGTGGAATTAGTTGAAAAATACGAAGATTTTTCCTTAATCTAAATTCGCAATTTGATAGTAACCAACCATTTAAAGTACCTAAACCTCCTCCAAAAAAACTAGTAAGAATTAAAAGTTTTAATGTGCCAATTATTTCATTTCTACCTGAAATACCTAAAGAAAAATTTCCACCTAAAACAAAACCTATTCCTTCAATTAAGAAATTAAAAATTGGAATTATCACTATAATTGCAACTATCAAAGATACAATGTCAAGAAGCTTAAAATCAGAAAATAATTTCTTCGTTTGTTTAATAAAAATTTTCAAAAATAAAATAAAACTTTATTATGCTTCGTCTTTAGAATTAAATCTACAAAAATCAAGTTGATTCTTAATAGTTTGATGATTTAAATTTTTTCCTATTAAAACGATTTTATTAGATTTTTGCTTTTCCCAATCACAATCATCAAGAGAAAAACGTTTGCCTGATAAATGAAAAATATGTTTTCGTTCGCTTTCCACAAACCATAAAATCCCTTTAGCTCTAAATACATTTTGTGAAATTTCATTATCTAAAAAATTTTGAAATTTCCTTAAAGAAAATGGTTCACTCGTCTCAAATGATACTGAAGTAAATCCCTCTATATTATTAACCAAATCGTGTGAGTGGGAAGAGTGATCGTGTGAGTGAGAAGAGTGATCGTGTGAGTGAGAAGAGTGATCGTGTGAGTGAGAAGAGTGATCGTGTGAGTGAGAAGAGTGATCGTGTGAGTGGGAAGAGTGATCATGTGAAACTTCTTCTTTGTTTAATTCCTCTTTAAAATGAAAATTATCTGTTTCAAAAAGTCCTACACTCATTATTGTTTGTAATCTAACTTCACTATTTACCGACCTCAAAATTCTTGGTTCTTTTTTTATTTCATTGATATAACTTTCTATTTTATTAATACGATCCTCATTTACTAAATCACATTTATTAAGAAGTAAAATATCCCCATATAGGATTTGAGAGTATGCAACACTTGAATTTTTTAAATCAAAATCAAAGTTATCTGCATCAATAAGAGTAATTATTGAATCCAATCTTACTCTTTCTCTAAGATCACCCCCAGCAAAAGTCATTGCTACTGGGAGTGGGTCTGCAAGGCCAGTGGTCTCAACAATTAAGTAATCTATTTTTTCTGGTCTCTCTAATATCTTAGAAACAGTTTTTAATAATTCTCCGTTTATTGTGCAACAAATGCATCCATTATTTAATTCGATCATATCTTCAGAGGTTTTTATAATTAATTCATTATCAATTCCTATCTCTCCAAATTCATTAACTAAAACAGCAGTTTTAATACCAACTTGATTCTTTAAAATATGATTTAAAAGTGTTGTTTTCCCTGAGCCCAAGAATCCACTAATAATGGTGATAGGTAGTAATTTTTCAGACATTTAAATTTTTAAGTTTTAAAAGAATTAAATAACTCTATAGTAATTTAGGTTTCAAAAATCACATTAATTTCTGAAGCAACTTTTTGATCTAAATTTGTAATGCCTCCTAAATCATGCGTACTTAATTTAATTATTACTTTCGAATAGATATTTACCCAATTGGGATGATGGTTATGTTTTTCACAAATCAAGGCAATCTTTGTCATGAAGGAGAAGGCTTCTATAAAATTACTGAAAGTAAATTCTCTTTCAATATGATTTGAGATGATTTTCCACCCAGGTAATTTGGAAACTAGTTCTTTTAATTCCTCATTTTGTAAAAGATATGTTTTCATTAAATTTTAATATTCCTAACTATTATTATAGATATCTGAACTTTTTTCACCAATAATATGGACACTTATACTTCTTTCTTTAGGAGCATATCGATGTTCCCATAAATAAATTGCTTGCCAGGTGCCTAGTATAATTTCTCCCTCTTTAAAACTTAAAGACAAATTAGTATTATTTAAAGCAGTTTTAATATGAGCTGGCATATCGTCCTCTCCTTCTTGAAAATGTTCGTAGTAGATTTCCTCTCTATCTTTTGATAAAGAGGTATAGCAGTTGCAGGGAACTATAGAATTCATAAACTTTTTTAAGTCCTTCAAAACATTTGGATCTGCATTCTCATTTATAGTCAAACTACAACTTGTATGTAGTGATGTTACATTTAAAATTCCTGAATGGAAATTACTTTTTTGTATAAATAAATTCAACTCATTAGTTATATCAGTGAAGCCTTCTCCATTATTTAAAAAGTTTAATTTTGAAAAAATTTGTTCCATAAATATTTAAAGTCCTAATAATCAATATTCTATTATGCATATAGTTTTAAAAGTTTTATACGTACTTCAAAATTTTTGTCTTAAGATATTAAACAATTAATATAAATATTTTTGGCTGAAACTGAATGGAATAAGCTTGGTGCTTATTTAAAAGAAACTCAAATATTAGGCTCAATACAGAGTACATTATATTGGGATCAAAATACTGGGATGCCCAAGAAGGGAGCCTCTTGGAGATCTGAACAACTTACATATATCGCTAAAATACTACATAAAAGAAATTCCTCAGAAGAATTTTCAGATTTAATAAAAGCTGCTAAAGATGAACATTATGGGTCCTTAGAAACTTCATCTAGTGAAGAAATTATTAAAAGTAAAAAAAGAAATATTGAATTATTAACCAAAGAATTCAATAGACAAAATAATCTAGATCCTAAATTAGTTGAATCTCTTGCTAAGGCTAAATCTAAAGGTTATCAAAGTTGGCAAGAAGCTAAAAATAAATCAGATTTTAAAATTTTCTTGCCATTTCTTGAAGAGTTAATCAAATTACGTATAGAAGAAGCAAAGCAAATCTCAGATAATTATTCACCTTGGGAAACTTTAGCTCAACCATTTGAACCTGACATAACCCTAAAATGGTTAAATAATATTTTCTTGCCACTTAAAGAAACTATCCCATCTTTATTAAGTGAACTAAAGAAATCAGATAAATATCACTGGGATTTAAGTCCCAAATCTCAGCAAAATTTATGTTCCAAATTACTTGATGAGTTTGGTAGAGACGAAGATTTAGTAGTAGTTGCTAAATCTCCCCACCCTTTCTCTATCACCTTAGGTCCATCTGATTACAGGATTACCACTAGGATTGTAAAAGGTGAACCATTCTCAAGTTTTCTAGCTACTGCACATGAGTGGGGGCATTCAATTTATGAACAAGGTTTGCCTTCTCAAAGTCATCAATGGTTTGCATGGCCTTTAGGTCAAGCAACATCAATGGGTGTTCATGAAAGCCAATCATTGTTTTGGGAAAACAGGATAGTTAAATCAAAATCTTTTTCAAAAAGGTTTTTCAAGCATTTTGTTTCTGAAGGTTGTTCTTTAAATAATCATTCAGAACTTTGGAAATCTATTAACCATATGCAAGCAGGATTAAATAGAGTTGAGGCAGATGAATTAAGTTACGGGTTACATATTTTAATTAGGACTGAACTTGAAATAGATTTAATTGAAGGAGATCTAGAAGCAAAAGATATTCCATTAGAATGGAATAAAAGATATAAAGAACTACTAGGAATTAGACCATCTAATGATTCAGAGGGTTGTCTGCAAGATGTTCATTGGAGTGAAGGAGCTTTCGGATATTTCCCTTCATATTTGTTAGGACATCTAATAAGTGCACAAATCTCTTCAAAAATGGAAAAAGAAATAGGGTTAATTGATGATTTAGTTGAAAATGGAGAATATAAAAAAATAATCTTTTGGTTAAAAAATAATATTCATTACTATGGAAGATCTGTTAACTCTATGGACTTAGTGAGAAATGTCACTGGAGAAGAATTAAAATCAAATTATTTTGTTAATCATTTAAAGTCGAAACTAAAAGATTTTTGCTAAAAATTTACTTTATAGAATTTGGTTGAGTGTAAGGATGTAGGATAAATAAAAATAATTTTTTGATGGCAAACCTTAATCAACCTCCAAGTAGAGTTACACCAAATTTATTGCATATTTTAGATGCTTTTACAGATAGTACAAAATCAGTCGTAAATACAATTATCGAATTAAATTCTAATACTATAAATAAGTATGAGTTAATTACTGAAACTGGACATTTGAAACTTGATAGAGTGGGTTATTCTTCACTTGCCTACCCTTTTGCTTATGGATGTATACCCAGAACCTGGGATGAGGATGGGGACCCTCTTGATATTGAAATAATTGGAGTTACAGAACCATTAATTCCTGGTTCTATCGTAGAGTCAAGGATTATTGGAGTTATGAAGTTTGATGATGGAGGAGAAGTTGATGACAAAGTAATTGCTGTTCTAGCAGACGACAAGAGAATGGATCATATTCATACTTTTGAGGATCTTGGTGAACATTGGTTTAAAGAAACCAAATATTATTGGGAACATTACAAGGATCTAAAAAAACCAGGGACATGTACCGTTAATGGCTTTTATGGAATTGAAGAAGCTGTAAAAGTAATTCAAGATTGTGAATCTAGATACCTAAAAGAAATCGAACCTAAACTAGTTGATTGATAAAAAGATTATTTTTCCCTAAATTGTTCAAATATTTCTAAGAGAATTTTATCAGCTCCTTGTAACTTTAGCTTTTCAGCTAGTTTTTTTCCAACTTCCTCAGGAGAACTGATATTTCCTACTGATTCATCTTTAATAAGTCTTTCCCCATCGATTGATGCGACCATTCCCGTTAAGTATATTTCATCATTTTGAATCCTACTATTAACGCCTATTGGAACTTGACATCCACCTTCGAGTTCTCTTAAGAGGGATCTTTCTGCTAAGCATCTTTGAGTTGAGAACTTATCTTCTAATACATTTATAATTTTAAGAACTTCTTTATCATCAGATTTACATTCAATTCCTAAAGCACCTTGGCCTACCGCATGAAGGGAAACCTCATTAGGAATAATTTGGTGAATTCTTGATTCAAATCCTAATCTTTTTAAACCTGCTGCAGCAAGAATAATACAATCAAACTCCCCAGAATCTAATTTTTCTATTCTTGTAATAACGTTTCCCCTAATGTCTTTGAAATTAAGATGTGGAAAGTTATATCTTAATTGAGCCAGTCTCCTGAGGGAACTCGTTCCAACAATTGAACCTGGAGGTAAACTTTCTAATTGATAAATTTTATTTTTTTTATTAACTACTAAAGCATCTGAAGGATCTTCTCTTTTTGTAATACATCCTAATGTAAGTCCGTTAGGTAAATTAGTTGGCAAGTCTTTTAAGGAATGCACTGCAATATCTGCTTGACCCATTAGCATTTGAGCCTCAAGTTCTTTTGTAAAAAGACCTTTATCTCCAATTTTTGCTAATGCGACATCCAGGATTTTGTCACCTTGAGTTGCCATTGCCTCTATAGTAACTTCCAATTCAGGAATATTTTTTTCTAATTGCTCTTTAACCCATAATGTTTGAACCATAGCTAATTTACTTCTTCTACTAGCTATCTTTAATTTAAATTTAGTCATCAAATATTGGATAAATTAGGTTTAAGAGAAAGTCGAATCTACTTTAAGATAATATTTGGCACTATTTGTAAGCTTGAAAATGTTATTTAACTTTTTTATTTAATATATTCCTTTAAAACCCCATTCCTGTTTGGATGTCTAAGCTTTCTAAGCGCTTTTGCTTCTATTTGTCTAATTCTTTCTCTTGTTACATCAAAAATTTGCCCTATTTCTTCAAGTGTTTTCATCCTTCCATCATCAATTCCGTATCGCAATCTAAGGACATCTCTTTCTCTTGGGCTTAGAGTCGCTAAAACCCCTTCTAAATCTTCTCTTAATAAAGTTTTAGATACATCTTGCTCTGGGTTCTCTATATCAGCCTCTATAAAATCTCCAAGCCTTGAATCCTCTTCTTTACCAATAGGCGTCTCTAGCGAAATTGGAAGCTGAGCACTTTTAGCTATAAATCTTAATTTTTCAATTGTCATTTCCATACTTTCAGCTATTTCTTCTTCACTTGGCTTTCTTCCAAATTCTTGACTAAGAACTTTTGTTGTTTTTTTAATCCTAGAAATTGTTTCATATAAGTGAACAGGCAATCTGATAGTTCTACTTTGATCTGCGATTGCTCTTGTTATGGCTTGACGAATCCACCAAGTAGCGTAAGTAGAAAATTTATAACCTTTTTCATGGTCAAATTTTTCTGCAGCCCTTATTAAACCTAAACTCCCCTCTTGTATTAAATCTTGAAAAGATAAACCTCTATTCATATATTTCTTAGCAATAGAGACAACTAGTCTTAAATTAGATTGCACCATCTTCTCTTTAGCTCTTCTTCCTAAAAGAAGTCTTCTCCTGAATTTAGAAAGAGGCATGTCTATTAATTCAGCCCATTCTTTAACTGAAGGGAAATATCCTTTCTCAGACTCATATTGTGTAGCTAACTCTTCAAGTTGGAGGAGATCAGCTATTTTTCTTGCAAGTTCAATTTCTTCATCAGGTCTTAATAATCTAATTCTTCCAATTTCTTGAAGATAAACTCTTATGGAATCTTCTGTATATGTTCCTTTTGGTCCTAGCTTTATGTTCCCAAGAGTTTTAGCCTCTTCATCTGAACCATTAAATTCATCATCATTTTCAATACTAACTTTATCGTCGGTAGGATTTTGTTGAACGTTTTGAATAAGATCTTGATCCTTGATAATTTCTTCATCTTTTCTACCGTTTTCTAAATTTGAATTAATTTTTTTAGTAATTTTATTCTTAGAACTAGGATTAGAATTTTTTGATTTTGCTGCGACTGGACACATAATGAACTCCTTTCTACTGTGAATTTAACTAGGTAAAAATTTAATTAAGGTAATTTTATACATTTAGTAGTAAAAATTTTCCTTGAGGATTAGAAGATCTAACTCACAAAAGTTGTGTTTAGATAAAGTTTTTTTTAAATTGTTGAAAAAATTAAATAGTGTTATAGATTACCTAAAGTAATAAAGTCTTGGGATTTCTCAGACAGGCGGATCAATTTTGAATTTTAACTCAATGATCAAAGCTTCATGTCTCCCGTAAGAGCAGGATACTTACAATGTGCAAAAACACTTTGTGGAATGTTCAACAATCCAATACTAAGAAAAAGTTTTGATGCCGGCAAGTAATAATTTATCAAATATCTCTTTTAAGTTTGAGGTCTTGCTTGATATAGGTAGTCATAGTAATAGCTTTTCGTATTTAGATGGTAATAATCTTGGTGTAGAAATTGGAGATATTGTTGTAGTAAGACTTAAAGGAAGATTATTAAATGGACTAGCCATTGATAAAAATCCTTTTTTAAATAAAAATAAAAAAGATTTTGATGCAGAATCTAATTTTGAATATTTATATATAGAAAGTATTGTCCAAAAAAAAGTAATTCAAGACTGGTGGAGAGAGTGGTTGGAAGATTTAGCTTTGTTTTATCGGGTAAGTAATTTAAAAATGTTTAAAACAGCTTTACCACCTGGATGGATTGGTAAGCATAAAAAAATATCTCAAAACTTTAAATATCAAATATGGATTGATTCTAAAACAGATTTGGAACTTAGTAATGTTGAACTAACTAAGAGAGAAATTTCATTAATACAAATTTTACGTAAAAAAGGAAACTGGCAAAGTGAATTAATCAAGATTGGCTTCAATACAAATCTTATTAATTCAATGGTTAGTAAAAACTTACTAATAAAGAATAAAAGAAAAAAAATGTTAAATAACAAACTAAGCTCTTTTAAAAATGATTTTTTTGAGTTAGAAAAACCAACTCTTACTCCTGAACAAATAAATGTATACCAGGAAATGCAAGAGATGCATCCTGGAGATGTCTTTTTGCTATGGGGTGAAACAGGTTCTGGTAAAACAGAAGTTTATATGAGAATGGCTGAAGATCACCTCCTAAGTAAAAAGAGCTGTTTAATACTGGCTCCAGAAATTGGTCTTATCCCTCAACTTGTTGATAGATTCAGGAAAAGATTTCAAATTAAAGTCTATGAGTATCACAGTAACTGTTCTTCGAAGAATAGAACTTTAGTTTGGAAAAAGATAATAGAAGAAGATGAACCTGTCATAGTTATTGGGACTAGATCCGCAGTATTTCTTCCAATTCAGAATTTAGGCTTAATAATAATGGATGAAGAGCATGATGTTTCATATAAACAAGACAGCCCGATGCCTTGTTACGATGCGAGAGATGTTGCTCTTGAGAGAGTAAAAAGAAATCCAGCAAAATTAATCTTTGGAAGTGCAACTCCTTCAATGAGGACTTGGAAAAGGGTTGTTTTTGAAAAAAAGTTTAGGTTGCTGAGAATGAAAGAAAGAATATCTAGAACTCAAATACCAGAAATTAAAGTTGTTGATATGCGTGATGAATTTCAAAAGGGAAATACCAAAATTTTTTGTACGGAATTATTAGAATTAATTTCTCATCTTAAAAATAATGAGGAACAAGCAATAGTTTTGATTCCTAGAAGAGGTTATAACGGTTTCCTAAGTTGTAGAAATTGTGGATTTATAATAAATTGCCCTAATTGTGATGTACCTTTATCAGTTCATGTTGGATCAAAAGGTAAAAGGTGGCTAAGTTGTCATTGGTGTGACCATAAAGCAAAACTCATCAACACTTGTCCAGATTGCAAATCAAATGCCTTTAAGCCTTTTGGTATAGGGACTCAAAAAGTTATTGAGTTTTTGAATAATGAATTTCCTGAATTGAGTGTACTTCGTTTTGATAGAGATACTACCTCAGGTAAGGACGGTCATAGAAATATTCTTTCAAAGTTCTCTAGTGGAAGTGCTGATATTCTTGTAGGGACTCAAATGTTAGCAAAAGGTATTGATATCCCCAATGTTACTCTCTCAGTGGTTATTGCGGCAGATGGATTACTTCACCGACCAGACATTTCTGCAGAAGAAAAATCATTACAATTATTTCTTCAATTAGCTGGCAGAGCAGGTAGAGCTAAAAAAACAGGGAAGGTAATTTTTCAAACTTATAAACCAAGTCATCCTGTGCTCTCGTACCTTAAAAATAGAGATTATGAGGGATTTTTAGCTGAAAGCTCTAAACTAAGAAAAGATGCAAAACTTTTTCCTTTTTGCAAGGTGTGTGTTTTAAAAGTTTCTGGTGATAACTATGACCTTACTAAAATGACTGCATATAAGATGGCAAAATATTTGATGAGTTTTTGTAACGATAATAAGTGGATGGTAATTGGCCCTGCTCCAAGTTTAATTGCAAAAGTTGGGAATAAATTTAGGTGGCAAATTTTAATTCATGGTCCAGAAAGCTCAGAATTACCTCTGCCAGATAGGTCTAATTTATGGCAAATTATTCCTAAAAATGTTTTTTTATCAATTGATTTAAATCCAGTTGAACTTTAGCTATTTAGAGGGGAGTCCTGGGAAGTTGGAACCTATCTGGTATCTATAAAACCT
This sequence comes from Prochlorococcus sp. AG-679-P15, assembly GCA_003210695.1. Classification (GTDB taxonomy): domain Bacteria; phylum Cyanobacteriota; class Cyanobacteriia; order PCC-6307; family Cyanobiaceae; genus Prochlorococcus_A. The sequence goes on from QCUW01000009.1 coordinate 26,881, forward strand.
TATAAAATAAGATAATATTATTATCAATAAAATAAGTAAAAAACCTAATAATAATTTGTTCCAACTCCAATAATAGAAATCTAATCTATTTATTTCTCCAGGGATTAATTTCCACTTTATATAATTTTTAGATACTTCTACATTAGGTTTTTTATGGTCTCGAATAATAACTCTATTTGGATTATTAATATTAAAAGTTAATTCTAAATCGTCTATTTGTGGAAGAACTTGAAGATCTAAATCTATTTTATAATTATATTTTTTTAAAAAGAAAAAATTATTTTCAACACTATTAATTTCCATGTCTGTTGATTCTCCTAATAAATCTCCAGCTGTTTTTTGTATTTTGTAAAGAGTTTCTTGAGCCTTTTTGATACTTAAATTTTTATTTTTAAAGGAAAAATCTAATTCCCCTTTTGATATTTCTGCATCAGGAAAAATTTCTTTAATTTGTTGTTCGAAATTTATTTGCCAAGGAAATTTTTTAATATATTTGCTTTCAATTTCGAAATTATTAGTAATTGAGTCAATCTCACTTAGATCGAGAGTATTTTCAATTTTAACGCAGCCGCTTATAAGTGGAATAAGTAGTAACAACAAAAAAGAAATTATAAATATAAATCCTTTCTGAAAGGTCTTTGTTTCCCCAGTTGGAATATTTGATGTATTTATAAACTTTTTTTCCTTTTTTTCATTTTTAATAGGGTTTAAAGAAGAAAGAGATGTTTTTTTAAAGTTAGAATTTCTTTCGATAGTAATATTCCAATTCTCAGGTTTTTTAATGTCAGGAGAATCGATAATTTCCATTAAATACTTTGCATTTTCTCTAACTTTAAAATCATGAGATTTTAAAAGTTCTTTGCAAAATTTTTTTGCTTCTTCTTTTTTATTAATTCCCGATAAGGCCGTTATTATTATGTTACGTAAATTAACCCCCTCTTTACTTGAGGGAGGATAAGATTCGATTATTGGGTATAAATATTCAATACAGAAAGTATATTCACCTTTAATAAGAGCTAACTCTGCTTTTTCAACAACTTGCTTGTATGAATCCATTCTCAAGCATTAATCATAGTTCCAATACCTGAATTTGTAAAAATTTCTAAAAGCAATGAATGTTCAATCCTTCCATCAATTATATGGGCAGCCTTTACTCCTTGAGCTAAGGCTCTAATACAACATTCCGTTTTTGGCCGCATGCCATTTGAAACAATATTTTTTTCAATAAATTTTCTTGCCTCTTTTAGGTTGATTTGTTTTACGAGACTATTTTTGTTTTCGCTTTCTCTTAGTATCCCTGGTGTATCAGTAAGAAGAATAAGTTTTTCTGCATTTATTGCAGCAGCAACCTCGCCTGCCACGAAATCAGCATTAATGTTATGAGAAATGCCATCTAATGTAGAACCGATACTAGAAATAACTGGAATATATCCTTTAGCAATTAGAGGATCTAACAATTCAGGATTAATTTTTGTAACTTCTCCAACTAATCCATGACTACCATCTCCTAATTCTCTTGACTGAATTAAGTTACCATCGAGTCCTGAAATCCCTACAGCTAATGAACCTGTTTTATTGATTCCTCTGACTATTTGTTTATTTACTCTTCCCATTAACACCATTTCAACTATTTCCATAGTTTTCTCATCCGTAACTCTTAAACCATTTTCAAATATTGGAGATATTTCTAGTTTGTTTAACCAATTATTGATTTCGGGACCACCACCATGTACTACAACTGGACATACACCAACACTTGATAAAAGAGCGATATCCCGAAAGAAAGCTTTTTTTAAGTTCACTTTTTGCATAATGGAACCGCCATACTTAATAACAATTTTTCTACCTGAAAAACTTTGTATATAAGGAAGCGCTTCGCTTAATATTGATACTCTTTGGGAATCATCCATTATGAAATTAATATTGGAATTTGATTGAATTGAGAAATTCAATTTTTATAAATATATTCAAAATATCTAATAAAAGAAAATTAAATCGAATTCCTTTTTATTATCGTTGATAATAAATTCTGATTCAAGACCTTTGACAAAAAACCTATTTAATCTTTCTTGTTTCTCAATCCATTGTTCAAAGGGGACATCATTAATTTCAAAATGCATTCTAAAGCCATTCTTTTCTTCTTTTGTAATTTCCTCAACCTCTTTAAGTTGAGGAGGATTATCTTCATTCCATAAATTTAAAGACTCTAATGAAGATTCAAGGTGTGCTTTTATCCCATATCTCCATCTGGTTACATCCCTCACTAAGTCGGTTAATTCTTTGGGCCTATTAAATCTATTTGTCCTGAAATCCTCTCTATTTACTAATTTAACAGGAGGTATTTCAGATGTTTTCAAACCTAGTCCAATCAGTAAAATAGGAACTCCATAAAAGAATGTAGGAACACTTAGATTAACTGACTCAGTAAAGTAAGCTGACATTCCAATAAAAGCTAAAACACCTCCTGTTACTGTTATTATGTTTGCAGGAGATAGATATTTCTTCATTTTGTTTACTTAGAAAAGGTTTTTAATATTATGCAAGATCTTAATTCTATAAATCAAGAAGATTTAATCTTGAAACTTGATCAAGATAGAGCATGGTTATTAGAGAATCTTGATAAAGGTAAATGGTCAGAGATTAGGAGTGAACTTGCTGATCTTGAAAGAAAAATAAGCAAACTTATTATACGTGTTCAAGAATCGAAATTTGATTCTTGATTTTAAAAAGGTATTTCGTCAACCTCAGGTACTAATGGTGAACTATCCCATTGTGAAGTTTCGGGATTGTCTGATTTCTCTTCAGAAGAATTGCTATCGTTTGTATTAGAAATATTAGGTTCTTTTTTCTCTGAGGTTATTTCCCCAGCTGGACTTATATGATGAATTCTTGAAGCTGTTAGTTCAGTCTGCTTTTCTTTAGTACCATCTTGTCTGGTTACCGAGTTCATTCTAAGACGCCCCTCAACTACGATGTTTTGACCTTCTTTTAATTCTTCCACCATTTCTTTTGCGATAGTGCCCCAACCTAAAACTTTTAATTCTCTAGATGGATCTTCATCTCGTAATCCTTTGAAACTGACCATCATTTCAGCAATGGGCGTTTTACTCTCTTTGGTATATCTCATCTGAGGAGCGGTATTTATTACGGCTTGAATTAAACAATGATTCATTAACTTCTATTTAATTTAAAGACATATTGATGCACAATTCAAAAAATTGCCACGAAAATGTTTGGATCCTTTCAGGAACGTCTGATGGACCAGCTATAGTTAACAAACTGTTAAAACTTGACTATGTAGTATTTGCAAGTGTTGTTACGCATAAAGCAAGTAGATCTTACGCTAAAAATTTAAAGTTACACATCATTACAGGAAAATTAAATGATTCAATTGAAATTATCGATTTTATTGAAAAAAATAATATTAATTATGTAATTGATGCAACCCATCCATTTGCTTTGATTATAACTAAAAATCTTATTGAAGCATGCCAAAAAATTAAAAAGCCTCTTTTTTCTTTTGAAAGGAAATCGCAAATAAAACCATATGAAAATTTTAACTACATAAATGGTTTAAAAGATATAGACAAGGAAGATCTTGTAAATAAAAATATTCTTTTAGCCATAGGATCTAAATTACTTAATGAAACAGCAAGCTATTATTCTAAATGCGGTGCAAATGTATTTACAAGAGTTATTCCAACATTTGAAAGTATATCTAAAGCTTTTGGGTCATGTATAAAAAAATCAAATATTGCAATACTTGAACCAAGTAAAACAAAAGGGAATATTTTAGAAAAAAAACTTTGTGATCATTGGAATATAGATTATATACTTTGCAGAGATTCTGGAAGTTATGCCCAAATGAATTGGGAGGAAATTGTTTATGAAAGTGATATGAAGTTATTTTTAGTTAAAAGACCAAAATTAACATACAAAAATTCGCTAATATTTTTTGATTATGATAGTTTGATAAATCAAATAACTAGAAAAATTTAACACTTAAATTATGAAACAAGTTTTGCTTTTGATAACGACTGAAAACAATAAAAAGCGAGCTAAAAAAATTGCAAAATTACTTCTCAAAAAAAAACTTGCATCATGTGTCTCCCTAAAAAAAATTCATTCCATTTATGAATGGGAAGGGAATATTGAGAAAGTTAATGAAGTTGAAATTACAATAAAAAGTAAACCAGAATTAAAAAATGCTCTGATAGTTTTCTTAAAAAAAATTACATCATGTGATCTTCCTCAAATTATTTATAAGAAATTTAATTCTGAAAAAAAATATTTAAATTGGGTGTATAAATCTAATTCAAACTAAGTTTGAGTCTATTAATTTTTGAAGGTCAATATTAGATCTAGAACCTAGCTGCGTAATTATATAACCAGCGCATATTGAGCCCATTTCTCCGCATTTCTTTAAAGTATAGTTTTTAATTAGTCCATGAATAAATCCACCAGCATATAGATCTCCTGCACCGGTCGTATCAATAATATTTCCTAATAGTTTAGGTTTTACTTCTTCAGAATCCCCTTTATTAATAACTAAAGAACCCCTACTGCCTAATGTTATTATTACTAATTCACATATTGAAGAGATTGACTCTTTGCAGCTTTGTAAATCATTTTTCTTAAAAAGACTTAAAACTTCAGATTCATTACAAAAAACGACATCTATATAGCTATCAATTAATTCTAGGAAACTTTCTCGATGTCTATCTACACAAAAAGCGTCTGATAAGGAAAGTATAATTTTTGTATTTGAATCTTTGGCAATCTTGGCAGATTTAAGAAAGGCATTTTTAGCTAAATAACTATCCCATAAGTATCCCTCTAGATATAAATATTTGCTATTTTTTATTGAATTATAATTAACATCTTTTGGCTCAAATTCAACAGATGCTCCTAAGTAAGTACACATAGTTCTTTGAGCGTCTGGGGTTATAAAAATTATCGAATGTGCACTCGATGGCCCTTCATCTATAGGAAGGGTATTGAAGATAGTATTACTTTTTCTAATATCAGTAGAAAAAAAATTGCCAAAATTATCATTCTTTACTCTTCCAATAAATTGAACATTATCTCCTAATTCAGCCAAACAAACGACCGTATTGGCAGACGAACCCCCTGATACTTTTTTAATTACTTTGCAATTTTCTAATAAAACTTCAGATTCATATGAATTAATAAGATTCATAGAGCCCTTTTTAAGGTTATTTACCTCTAAAAATTGATCTTCCACGTTTACGATAATGTCTACTATTGCATTTCCTATCCCTATAAGATCAATATCTTTTTTTTGATTGTCATGCCAATATTTTGCTTCCATTAATCGTAAAATTACTAAATTATCTTAAAAGTGCTCTTTTAGGCCCATGTATAGGGTCTTCAATTACTATAGTCTGATCTCTATTTGCACCTAATGAGACAATAGCAATCGGGACTTCCATTAATTCAGCAAGAAATCTAAGGTAATTCATAGCATTTTCAGGCAGATCAGATAGTTTTCGGCAATTAGCAGTAGAACATTGCCACCCTTTTAATTTCTTAAATATTGGTTTACATTTTTTTAGATCATCAGAATTTGTAGGGAAATAATCTATTTCTTTACCATCTAATTCATACGCAATACAAACTTGTA
>QCUW01000010.1 GCA_003210695.1 Prochlorococcus sp. AG-679-P15
CTAAACTTTTGAATGAAGATAACGGAGCTTGGACTGAAATACTACATCCTGGCATTTCCCTATTTATTTTTTCAAGAGTCGCTTGAAGTAATACTGAGTAAAAGAGATTTTGATTTTTGCCTTTCTCAGCACTTAAATTCCATAAGTTAGCATTCAGTCCTCTATCTGATGTGACCCTTACAAAGCCACAAAGCTTATTCTTGGATTCACTTTTAATCGTAAAGAAAAAATTACTATTTTTTATAGCAAGAGATATCTTTTGTATAGGGAAAGACTCACAATCACAATTTAACAAGAGTCTATTTAATTCCTTAGCAGTTGGAACTCGAGAAGAATCAATAAAATAACCTTCTGGGAGAATTAGTTTTTTAGTGGAAAAATATTGCAAGGATTATCCTGTATTTCTCATCCCTGCAGCGATTCCGTTAATTGTTAAAAGAGCTCCTCTAAGAAGTTCACTACGACTATAAGCTCTTTTAGATTCATAGTTTTCATTTATAAACTCACTAATTGGAGGTTGTCTTGTTTGATCTCTCAATCTTCTTAAAAGTGAAACTTGCAAAAATCCCAAAGGAATTATCGTTTTATTTCTTAAGTTAACAGATGTTCTTAAGTCTCTATCGGATTCTAGGAGCTTATTTTTACCAGTTATTTCAAGAACTAGAGATTTAGTAAGAATATATTCTTTAGAGATAACATCAAAAATCTCCCCAAACGATTTTGAATTTTCTTCACTACCAAGAGTATCCACATAATATTTAGCAACTTCCAAATCAACTTTAGATAATGTCATTTCTACCTTAGATATAAGCATCCTAAAAAAAGGCCATCTTTGATGAAGTACTCTTAATAATTCAATTTGTTCAGGATCTGATTTTAATTCAACTGATAACGCCGTGCCTACTCCAAACCAACTTGGCAAAAGAAATCTACTCTGTGTCCATCCAAAAACCCATGGAATTGCTCTTAAACTTGATAAATCTTTTGCACCTTTTTTTCTTCTTGCAGGTCTACTAGATATTTGCAATTTACTAATTTCTTCGATCGGAGTTACCTCTTGAAAAAAAGTGAGTAAATTAGGATTCTCATGTACTAATTTTCTATATTGTATTCTCGAAGTTTCTGCCAACCTAGTCATTAAATCATTCCATTCTGGAGTCGCATCAAGTCTATTATTGACTAAACTGTTTTGAATAACCGCTGTCGTAACTGTCTCTAGATTATATAAAGCCAACTCAGGAAGACTATATTTAGAAGCTAAAACTTCTCCTTGTTCGGTAATTTTTATTCTGCCTTTAAGAGTACCGCTTGGTTGAGCTAATATCGCTTGATAAGCAGGGCCCCCTCCTCTACCTACTGAACCCCCTCTACCATGGAAAAGCCTTAAAAGTATATTATTTTTACTTGAAAGATTCTGAAGAGCAATTTGAGCTCTATGAATTTCCCAATTACTAGATAAGAACCCAGAATCTTTATTACTATCAGAATAACCTAACATTAATTCTTGAATCGGTTGAAAACTTTCTCCAACTTTTGGTAATAATGATCTATAAAAATCTAAATTAAATAATTGTTCCATTACTTCGGGTGCTCTTTGCAGATCCTCAACAGTTTCAAAAAGAGGGACAACTAACAATTTCGATTTTTTAGAATTTTGATCAATAAGTCCCATCTCTTTTGCCAGAAGAAGTACTTCAAGTAAATCAGATGCACTATGACTCATTGATATGACATATGAATGACAAATACGTCTACCAAACTCTTCTTGTAATCTTTTTACCATTTTAAAAACTGAGAACGTTTCTTCAGTACCTTTAGTCCAGACAACTTCAGATGGAATTAACGGCCTTTTTGTATTTAATTCATCTTTTAGCCATTTAATTCTCTCTGATTCAGACATTTGATCATATTTTTTAGGCAACTCAAGATAATTAGTTAATTCTTGTATTGCATCACTATGTCTTGTACTCTCCTGACGTATATCCAAACTTGCTAATGAAAAACCGAAAATATGTACTTGAGTTAACAATTTATTTACTGCATCGCAAGTTAAATCGGTACTATTTAGGCTATTTTTAATTAATTCCAAGTCATAAGTAAATTCGTCAACAGACCCATAATGTAATTTTTCAATTAACTCTATATTTTTAGTATCCGATTCCCTTTCTAAAGATAATTTCCATCCTCCTTTAGCAAGTAGATTATTTCTTTCTTTGGTCAGTCTTAATTTTTCTAGAATATAACTCAATTTCAATCTATAAGGCTCTGATCTATATCTTGTTGCCCTAGCTTCATAAATTTCAGGAAACTTCACTCTATCAGTTTCTAAAGACTCCAAAAGTGATGAGCTTACTTGACTCCATTGCATTGAAACACTTAATTGATCTCTGAGATTAGAGGTCGAATTTATATATCTTTCTAACATTAATTGCCTTTGGTAACAGGCAGTCCTCCAAGTTATTTCTGGAGTAACTGATGGATTTCCATCCCTATCAGAACCAACCCATGATCCAAATGTACAAAAAGATTCAGTTGGCATCTGAACGTCTGGATAATTTTCAGTAAGAGCTGAAGAAATTCTCCCTCTTAGCTGAGGCATCGCATCAAAGAGAACTTGTTGAAAATAATGCAAAGCATAATCAACTTCATCTATCACAGATGGTTTAAACTGATGTAACTCATCTGTTCTCCACCACAATCTGATCTCTTCTTTTAATTGTATCTTGAGTGATTGGATGTCTTCAACGGTTAAAAATTTTTCAACCTGTATTTTTTTAAGCAAGCTAGCTACTCTAGTTTGCTTGTGCCTAATAGTATGTCTAACTATCTCGGTAGGATGAGCTGTAAAAACTAAGCGAATATCCATTTCTTGCAATAGTTCTTCTAATTTACCTGGAGGAACATTTAATCTTCTAAGCCTATAAAATAATTCTCTAAATGTTACTGGTGCATTTTGTCTGGCTAAAGCAGGAGCAAATGGGTCCAAATTATCATGTGATTTTTGGGTATTCTTATTAGTAAAACTATGTATGTATCTATCTTCCTCTACTCTTTGTTCCAAAATATTAACAAGCTGGAAGTATAATGAAAAAGCTCTAGCTGCAGAAATCGATTCAGCTAAATCCATAGAGTTCACAACATTAACAATTTCGTTTTTAAAATTTTGCGAATTATCTTCCTGGACTTGATTGGAATAACTTAATTCTTTAAGCTGTATTAAACGATTTGCTTGATCATCTGGACATTCTTCTCTTAAAACAGACTCCCATAAATCTTCTACCAATGCACGATTTCTATCCAACGGATCATTATTACTTATAAGATCCACATTATTATTTTTAAACTTTTTCATAGATTCCATATAATTATTATGTCATAAGTAAATATATTGGGATCAAATATTTGTTTAAATTATTAAATATTTTCTTCTTCACCTTTAATCATATCTAGAACAGCATGTCTCATAATATCCTCAATAGATAATCCTTCTTTATATTGTTTTATCCATCTCATAGATTGATTTCCCTCCTCAAGAACTTTGTAAATAGGCCTCAAAAGATAATTCATATTTAACTTTTCTGCAGTTGAAGATAAATCTACTAATAAATTTTTTATCCATTCTCTACAATTCACTTTCTTTCCGTCTCTCCAATGAATTAATTCAGCATCTAAACTATTTTGTGCAGCTTTAATTTCGTTTTGATCACATATTTTCGTTAATTGATCCATAGAAAACTGACTATTATACAAAGGATCTAAAGTCTTCTGATTTTCAAATAGATGAATAACTCTTATTTCAAGTAAAGCTGTTATTGCCAACAATAAATCAATATCAGAGACATAATCACAAATTCTTAATTCCAAACGATCTAAAACATGAGGTCTTTTAGGACCATTTGGGCGAATCGAAGACCAAAAATGTCTAATATTTTTCATATTTCCATTATTAATATTTTCTTCAATCCATGTTATGTAGCTATCATGATTTTTGAAAATTGGTACTTTATTTGGGGTTTTAGGGAATTGAATCCATCTCTGTGAATGATTATTAGTGAGTTTATTATTCAAAAAAGGAGAGCTCGCGCTAATTGATAGATACAAAGAAGCTTCGCATCTTACAAGTCGAATAGCAGCAAAAAGTTTATCTAAATTATCAATGCCTAGATTAATATGAATACTTGAAGTAGCAATTGATATTCCATAGTTATCTTGAATAAATTGATGATAATCATTATTTGTATCAGACCTTTGAAACTGATTATCATGTTTAAAACATAAAGTAGATGATGGGATTATTGTTAAATCTCTTTTCTTCAACCATTGCCTTAAATTTACTCTAGGTTCTAATAAATTCTTAGAACTCACTTTATAGTCTTTTTCTGGATTTGTAATATATTCAACATTTCTATTATCAGGTTCTTTAACGAAATTTGAAAATGTTTTTTCTATATCATTAGAAACACCAACATGATTATTTTGAGTTCCAGTAAAGAGTTCTACTTCAAAGCCTTTATATAAATTATCGTTATGCATTTAACTATCCAAACAAGCCAATGCCATCAATATTCCTTTAGCTTTATTTATAGTCTCTTGATATTCATTAGCTGGAGATGAATCTGCAACTATCCCAGCACCAGCTTGAACAGAAACCTTATATTCACCTTCATTTAAAGGCTGAACAATCATTGTTCGAATTGTTATCGCAGTATTTAGTGCACCATTTATATCTATAGAACCATAAACTCCAGCGTATGGCCCTCTAGCATCTTTTTCAAAATTATTAATTAGTTGCATAGCTCTTATTTTTGGAGCTCCAGTAACTGTACCAGCAGGAAAACATGCTTTTAAGAGATCCCATACGCCAGTATTACTTTTTAAAATCCCTTCAACTTCACTAACTATATGCATTACGTGTGAATATTTCTCAATTACCATTAATTCTTTGACCTCTACTGTACCTGTTTCACAAACTCTTCCTAAATCATTTCTACCAAGATCAATAAGCATTACATGTTCTGATATCTCTTTAGGATCTTTTAATAAATCTTCCTCAAATTTTAAGTCTTGTTCAGCATCCTTACCTCTTGGTCTAGTTCCAGCTATTGGTCTTAAGCTTGCAATAATTTGATTATTTTTATTCTTTTCTGCTTTGACCATTACTTCAGGACTTGAACCAATGAGATACCAGGATCCAAAATCAAAAAACGCCATATAAGGTGAAGGATTAACCATCCTTAAACTCCTATATAAATTAAAAGGATCATTTTTAATGTTCGATTGAAATTTTTGGCTAATAACAATTTGAAAGATATCGCCTTTTTTTATATGCTCTTTTGCAGAAACAACAGCATCTTCAAAATCTTTTTTATTCCAATTACTTGAAATTTTAATATTCAAATCTTTTTTATCATTCCAGTTGAGAGAATGTGATTCCTTAATTGGATCTCTCATCAATTCTCTAATTCTATTGATTTTCGCTACAGAATCTTGATAAATTTCTTCAACAATAGATTCTGTTGCACTGGAGGTGTCAGCATATACAACCACAGTAATACATCTCTTCATTTGATCAAATACTACTAATCGATCAAAAAACATCCACGATCCATAGGGTATTTCATTCTCTTCCAAACGATTAATAGGAACATTAGGCTCAATGCGATTAATTAACTCATATCCCCAAGAACCATATAACTGTCCAACATAAGGTAAATTTTCGAGACTGTATGACTTATACTCTTCAGTCCAAGTTCTCAATAAATGAAAAGGATCTCCTCTATGTATATCTCTTTTCCCATTACTCCAAGTCTTAATTGTTTCTTCTCCACGACACACAGCTTCCCAAAGAGGGTCAGTAGCAACAATACTCCATCTACCTAAATTCTCACCACCTTCTACTGATTCAAGAAAGACACCATGTGAATCTTTTTTTGATAATTTAAGCCATATTGATAAAGGCGTTTCTAAATCTGCAGGCCAAGTTTTGAGAATAGGTATAAAATTTTTACCTTCTTTATAAGCTTTTATAAAACTATCTTTTTGAGAACTGATCATATTAAGAATTTCAGTCCAAATTATAATTATATTTATCTTTTATATCAACTTTCGAAATTTTATTCAAAAGTTTCTTTAGTTGAAAACTTTAAACCTGCAGGATTAGGATTCTCTCCTATTCTTCTTGGATTATGACCAACTTTTTCTCTGCCCTCATTAACTTTCTCAGGGAATACACCATCTTTAGGATGTAAAAATTCAATATCTCCACCGGGGAAAATTCTATAAATTTTAAAATTTTCAATTCTAGGTTTAAAACCCCTTAATTGAGTGCCAAGAGCAAGACATTGCTCCTTTCTTGCAAAATACATTAAATTATCTCCCTCATGCATTACAGCAGCCCCACCAGTAGGCATTTCAAATGCTTGTTCCTTAGAACTGTTCCATAAAATTGCATATTTTTCTTCAGTTTCTGCAGAGTTCAATAACCCTCCAGTACTACCTATATGCTTTGGAAATTGACCAACTAATGATTCAGTCATCCTAATTTTTAAGTTATTTATAATAAGAAACTAGCATTCATGTTTTACAAATTTCCTAATTATTAAAAAAGTTTCTACATTATTTAATAAATTTATCAAAAAGATTATCTCTCAGATGAAATTGGGATCTGAAATAGGAAAAAATACTGTAAGTCCAGTATCCTTTCTCTTAGTTACATGACCTCCAAGACTTGCTAACAATTTTTGAGTTGCAATCTGACTTAATTGTAAACTTCCTGTTTGAGGATTCCAATTAAGTACTGGACCGATATCTGAACCATTTTCTTTATTAGGTATTTCTTTTTTACCTTTATCAAATTTTTGTACTTTTAATTGTAGTTTTAGTTTTTGTCCTGCAGGTCTTAACTCTAATATTAAACTACTTCCTTCTCTTAATCCTCTAGTATTTTTGTCGATTAATCCTCTTAACATTAAATCTAGTTTTTCAGAGTCACTCAATATTTCTGGCAATTGTTTAGGTATATCAAGTTCCAATGAAATTCCACGTTGCTTTAATTGTTTACTCCAAACAGGATATAATTTAAATAAAATTTCCCCTAAATTTATTCTCGCTAGTTGATTCGAAGGAGATTTATCATTACTTACAAGTTCCGCAGCATTGAAAATAAGACCAAATCTATCAATTTGCTCATTACACTCATTATCAATTTGTATTAAACGGTTTCTCATTGATTCGTCCATATTGTATTTTCTGAGAGTAGAACTTATTAAAGTCCTTATTGTTGCTAAAGGAGTTCTGACTTCATGAGAAATTGCTTGTAATAACTTTGCTTCGGTTAATTGTTCACTTTTATCATCATTTTTCATTGCATTCTGAACACTTAATTTAGGAATTAAGCTTGCCAACTTAGTTGATAAACTAGGCCAAAAATTATTTTCAAATTCATCATTGATATTAAGATCTCCTAAATTTTTAATTGCATTACGAAAATTTAATGACTCCTCATTATTTTCTTGATTCAATTTCGCATCAATCAATTCAATTGACGTTTTTAAGCTTTTTTCATCACATCTCATAAGTAAAGTTTTTTTATCTTTTTCACCTGCAATTGTTAAAAGACATTGAAAATTTGTAGTGATAATTATTAAAAAAGGTTCATAACCATCTTTAGCGTTTAAATTTAAAACTTTGTAATTTCTTATAAAATTTGTCTCTTCTTTAATTTTTCTTGAATGATCTACTGGTAAGAAACCAGCATTGTCCCTTTGAAAGTATGGGAAACCCTTTGGCGACCACAACCAGCCTTTCATTTTATTTAGACATTTCTTATCTGTAAGAGCAGGCAAAGGAGAAGCCACCCACAATCCTCCTTCTTGCAAGGAATTAGAAAGGAAATCTTTTTGAATAACTTCTAAAGAGGCCCACCACATCCGCCTAGATGTTTCATCATCAACATATTTAGTATTTAATCCTTGCAGAAGTAAATTTTGAATTTTTTTAATAGTTATCAAGGACTTCATTTATTTCTTAGTGATCTAGTGCGGTTTAATGTGGATAATGCTAAACCAATGCATATAAAATTAATTAATAAGGAAGTCCTACCATAACTCATAAACGGTAGAGGGATGCCTGTTACTGGACCTAATCCAATAGTCATAAATAAATTAATAATGATCTGGAATAAGAATATTGAAGTTATTCCAATAACTATTAATGACTCAAAATTAGTTCTGGCATTTTTTGATACCTTTATAAGTTGACTAATCAAAATAAAAAACAAAAAAAGAACCAGAACACATCCTAAAAAACCTAATTCCTCCCCTAAAGCACTAAATATAAAATCTGTATGTTGTTCAGGTATAAATTGTAAATTTGTCAGCTTACCATTTAATAAACCAGTGCCAAGAAGACCTCCAGAACCAATCGCTATTTTACTTTGCAATAGATGATAACCACCACCTAATGGATCTCTACCTGGATCTAAGAACAAAATTAATCTATCTTTTTGATAATCTTTCAAGCCGAATTCCCAGATAATAGGTGTCAACATAGAAACTAATGAATGAAGAACAAGCGTCAAAATAGAGAAAATAATTTTCTTTTGCGTGGACCTATAAGCTAAGTAACCCATAAGGGGGATCCAAAAAATTAGCAAGTATGGAGAGACTAAATAAAATATTGATGTAAAAATACAAAAACTTAAGATGAATATCCACTCTATAGGCATTTGGGACCAGTAGAGCATTACAAAAGTCAATACAATTAAAACTAAAGAAGTTCCCAAATCAGGTTGAAAAAATATTAATAGCCAAGGAAAAATAACTATTAAAAAAGGTAATATTAAATCTTTAATCGAAGAAATAGATTTTCTTTCAAGCACAAAAGCAAGAATTAATATCGTACTCAATTTAGCTACTTCAGATGGTTGAAAAGAAAAAATCCCTAAACTCAGCCATCTTTGAGCTCCATAAAATGAGATCCCAAAAAAATAGATCAAAAGTAATGAAACTAAAGAACAAAAATAAAATGGAATCAAATATTTTCTAATTCTTTCTATTGGTATATATGCAATAAAAATCGCTAGAAAATATCCTAATAAACCGGTGAAAAGATGATTTAAAAAATCTGATTCTAAAAATTCACTTTGAATACTTTTTATTAAAATACTTGAAATAAAAACTAATGCTAAAGGTATTACCAATAAAGGTGAAAAAACAATTTTTTGATCAATTTTATCTTTCTTATGAAAAAATCTCTTATTCTTAAATAAAGAAATTCTGTTGACCATTTATTGCTAATTGATAAATTGTTTTTTAATTAATTTAGCTAACTCTTTAAATCTTATAGAACTTTCTGTATTTGGTGCACTTATTGAGATTGGAACACCCTTATTACTTTCATTAACAAGTGCTATTTCAATAGGTATTTGAGCAAGTAATGGTAAATTATTTTCTCCAGATAAGATTTTCCCTCCACCTTTCCCAAAAATTTCATATTTTTTATTGGGCATATCAGGTGGAATAAATACAGACATATTTTCTACAACACCCAATAATGGGACCCCAAGTTGCTTAAACATTGCTAAACCTCTTCTGGCATCTTGCAAAGATACTTTTTGAGGGGTTGTTACGACAATTGCTCCAGCAATAGGTACAGATTGAGATAAAGATATCTGTGCATCTCCGGTACCTGGAGGTAAATCAATAACCAAGAAGTCAAGATTATCCCATTCAACCTGATAAAGAAATTGCTTTATAATACTATTCAACATTGGTCCCCTCCATATAACTGGTTGTCCTTCTTCTATCAAAAACCCCATTGAGACTAATGAGATGCCGTACTTCTTAATTGGTATTAATCTTTGATCATTACCGTTACCATCTGTAACTTTTGGATTTTCTTCTGTAGCTCCTAGCATTGAAGGAGTATTAGGTCCGTATATATCTGCATCTAGTAAACCTGTTTTTAAACCTAATTTCGCTAATGAGCATGCGATATTAACTGCTATTGTACTTTTACCTACTCCTCCCTTGCCACTACTTATAGCAATAATATGTTTTATACCTTTTATATTCTTTAACTCAGAAATATTTCTTTCACTATTATTATTTGATTGAGAAACATTGTTATCTATTTCTATTTGCACGTCGGTAATGTCCTCGAATTTAAGGAGTATATTTCTGACCTCTTGTACTATTCTTTCTCTCTGAGAATTTGCAAATGAAGGTAATGAAAGAGTTATTATTGTTCTGGGTAAAAGTACTCTAACGTTTTTAATCCAAGACAATTCAATGAGATTTTTCTTCGATCCAGAATCTAGAATCCTTGATAAAGCTTTATTCGCATCTTCGACAGTAGTCATCAAAATTTGTAAATGATTTTATAGGTTAGTCTACTCTTTAAAAGATTAAGAACTATGTCGAACTATCAAATAATGAGAAATTACTCCCCCTTAAAGGAAATTATAAAGGGAAACTACTAATTAACCAAAATTTTAGTTCTTCAATATCAAGTTAAATAAATGTCTAAAGAACCTCCAAAGAATTCAAGAGAAAAGACTAAGAATCTCTTATTAAAATTACAAGATAATATTTGCAAAGGCTTAGAAATCACTGATGGGAAAGCAAAATTTACTGAAGAATCTTGGCTTAGAGAAGAAGGTGGAGGTGGGAGATCAAGAGTTTTAAAAAACGGCTCAATTTTTGAGCAAGCAGGAGTCAATTTCTCAGAGGTATACGGTAAAGAATTACCTCAGTCAATCATCTCACAAAGACCTGAAGCTAAAGGCCACGAATGGTTTGCTACAGGCACATCAATGGTTTTGCATCCTAAAAATCCCTATATACCTACAGTTCATCTTAATTATCGTTATTTCGAAGCAGGTCCAGTTTGGTGGTTTGGGGGTGGTGCAGATCTAACGCCATATTACCCTTATTTAACTGATGTGAGGCATTTTCATAAAGAGCATGATACTGCCTGTGGAAAGGTTCATAAAAGTCTTCACAGGGTATTTAAGCCATGGTGTGATGAATATTTCTTTTTAAAACACAGGGACGAATCTAGAGGTATTGGAGGTATCTTTTATGACTATCAGGACGGTTCTGGAAGCATTTATAAGGGCAACAACAAAGATGGTAAGGCTTATAAAGAATCTAGTAATATTGGAGAAATAAACTTAAGTTGGAATAATTTATTTTCTTTAGCAGAAAATTGTGGAGAAGCTTTTCTAAGTTCATATAAACCAATTGTTGAAAGAAGAGTTAAACAAAATTACACAAAAAAAGAGAAAGAATTTCAACTTTATAGACGAGGAAGATACGTTGAATTTAATTTAGTTTGGGACAGAGGAACAATTTTTGGATTACAAACAAATGGTAGAACTGAATCTATCTTAATGTCGCTACCACCACTAGCTAGATGGGAATATGGGTACAAAGCAGAACCAGGATCAAGAGAAGATTTCCTAACTAAAATTTTTACAAAACCTCAAGACTGGCAAAATGATAAGAATTTAGAAAATTTTTGTTTAGAAAATAATATTTTTGATTAGATATTCTAAAACTCCTATAAAAATTCTTCATTAAATTGGTGTCTTGAATAAAGAACCATCACTTTTTAATTCGAGCCTATCACTTAATTCATTTTCTAAAGATATTAATTCATCTCTATGAGCCCTTAACCTCATTGACGTCATTTCCTCATTATCACCATTACTTATCAATCTCAATTCAAATTTTTCTTCCCTAGCTGACTTCTTAAGATAAATCATTCCCGATAAAGGACCTCCAATAAAACCTAAAAGAATAGGCCACCATCCTAAAATTGGATAAATTTGAATGATTACTAACCCTAAAGCACAAGATCCAAATCCACCAATCAAACTTAAAAAGATTGCTAACAATTTGCTAGAAACAACCTGACCTTTAAACGTTAAAGTTCTTTGATCAAAATCGCCTCCTGTCTGTTTCCAGCCTCTTACATTAAGCCATTCATAGATAACGTTTAACACTTCTACTGGTTTTTGCGAAGAAGTTATTTCAACTATCGTTGTTCTATCTTTACTAGAAGCTTTTAGAAAAAAAAATAAGCCTATTGCAAGAAGAATTGTAAGAAATAATGTTGATTTAAGAGAATCAGTCATTTATAAATCTCTAACAATTATGTGCTATTTTTATATTTAGTAATTTATCATAATATAAATATTGATTGAACATGATTAAAAATGACTTTAAGACCACAGAAATACTTTAATAACAAATTTATAAAAATAATATAAATTAAAAGCTGAAATAAATTATCTCTAGTACTAATGAATAACTGTAAAAATAAAAAAATAAATTTTTCTCATAATGACATAACTACTGATTTATATAATCTCTATAAGTATTCGTCTTATTTAGCTGTAGATACTGAAGCAATGGGATTAATACATGGAAGAGATAGATTATGTTTAATACAAATATGTAATGAATTAAATTTAACTTCATGCATAAAAATAGAACTTAATAATGCAGATTCACCCAATATAAAAAAATTATTAGAAGATAATAAAATAATGAAAATATTTCATTATGCACGATTTGATGTTGCAGCTCTAAAATGTAATCTTGGAATTAATACGAATAATATTTTTTGTACAAAAATAGCTAGTAAATTGGCTAGAACATATACAAATAAACATGGGTTAAAAGATTTAATCAATGAATTAATAGGAATAGAATTAGATAAAAGCTCTCAAAGCAGTGATTGGGGTAGTTCCGAAGATTTATCTATAAAGCAAATTGATTATGCTGCTAATGACGTTAGATATCTAATTGAGGCAATGAACAAATTAAAAATAATTCTTGAGAGAGAAGGAAGATATGAGTTGGCACAGAAATGTTTTAAGACAATTCCAGTTCATTCTGAATTAGATATATTAAAATTTTCTAATATTTTTGAGCATTAATTAATCTTCAGTCAAAAAATTACTTTCATTTTCTAAAGCCGACATAAGTTTATCTAGTATTTTTGAAGAACTAAATTTTTTTTCATTGTCTTTTTTACACAATTTCAAAAGATCTTGTGCAACTTGTCTTTTTTCTTCAATAGTCTGAGAACCTTTTTTTGCAATTTGAATTTCTACTTTTTTCTTTGCTGATGACAAACTTACACTTAGTAAATTTGCTATTTCGGAGCATATTGATAAATATTGACGATCATTAATAGGATACATTAAAAAATTAAATAAACGTTTTTTTGATATTACCTTATTAAGTTAACAAACTTAAATTTATATAATCTACAATTTTTTTGCTAGCACCACTTTTGCCCATTCTTTTCATCCCAATTTTTGCTTGTTTTACTCTATAAACTTTTTTATTTAATAGACTTTCTAAATTATCTAAAAGAGTTCTTTTATTTTCGCAGACTATTACACTTCCGCCTAATAATCTAGATTGTCTTTTTGCAAATGATTTTGTGAATTGAGGGCCTGCACCAGGAAAAGAAACCGAAGGTATACCAAGACCAGTTATTTGTTCTGTTGCTGTTCCTGCATTTGATAATCCAACACATGCCATATTTGCCCACTTACTAAAAGTACTTTTACCCAACAATATATATTTATCTTTATTTTTCCAAACAGATTGTTCCCCAATCATAAACTTAAGATTATTTTCTTTTAAATAACCATTATTTTTTAAATGAATCTTAATTGTTGAAGTATTCGCATTAATACTTAAAGGCACAAAGATAATCAAATCACTGGATAAATTAAGATCTTCTAGACAATTCAAAAAAATATCAAGATTATTTAGTGCTTCAGGAAATCGACTTCCTATTATTAAAATTAATCTATTGTATTTAATAATATTAGAAACTTTTTCATTTTTTTTATCAACAAAGTCCATCATTGGATTACCAAAGTATTTCGCATTAATCATTTTTTTATTTAAATTATTTGCTGTGAGTTCATCTCTCATTATTAAACTTTTACATCGAGTAGATTTCATAAGAAACATTTCCCAAGGATCCCATTCTGAGCCTTTGAATTTATGATAAAAATCACTCAACGCCCATCCTGGCCCATTACTCCAAGTATGATCACTTTTAGGAGTTCCCAGAAAACTAAATTTACATTTTGAACTCCATGCAAAAAATAAAGGCAATAAATCACCTATTGCAATAATTTTTAAATTATCTTTTGACTTTCTACTCAGAATTAAAAAGTTTTTAAAAGTATCTACTATAAATCCTGAAAAAAAATCAAGTAAAAAACCCTTGATACTTTGATTACTAAAACCTCCGCTTGGTAAATCCTTAAGAGACCCAATTTTCCTAAAATTCTTTGACTTGATGGAGTCGAATATTTTTCCATTTCCAACTAATGGCATAACTTCAATTGCTTTAATATTTGTTTTTTTTAAAAATCTTTTTATTATTTCTAATGCGATAACATCTTCTCCATGCCCATTACTTATAATTAATAGAGAATGAGACGCGTTACTGGTAGGATCATTAAGTGATTCAACCAAATCTCTAGCGGCGGCATGGCCAAGTGGTAAGGCAGAGGATTGCAAATCCTTTATCCCCAGTTCGAATCTGGGTGCCGCCTTCTTTAATTTTGATACTAAATTCCCTATAAACCCTTCTAAATACTCAAGTTTTGTATATCTATTATACATTTTTTTGGGAAAAATTAGTGGAATTGATGGTCGACAGGTTGACCACATTTACATTCCAAAATATTCATAATAATTCCATTATCTCACTTGCTAACCAAAGATCAAATTTAACTCAAAATAAGAAGACTTTGCAAATTGGAGTATTATTAAATTTTCAAAAAATATATTGTCAAGATTCAAATTTACATCAATCAAAAGTGTAGGGATGGCTTTAAATTATTATCTTATTAATGTATCTTTTTAAAAGAATCAGAAAATCCTAGAGTCAAAAAGATGATTAATTACCAACTCAAATGCTATAAAAAATAGGTTTAATAGGGTTTTCTACACATCAAAAATTATGAAAAATAACATCAATTAATCTTTACTAATGAACCACTTTATCCTCTTTTAGAAGAGTTTGAAATCATCATCGAATCAAATTTTCTTTTAATACTCATTATCAGCAACACATATACCCAAACAACGTATTCCATTTGAAGCAGTTCTTTTACAGTGATTACATAAAATCTTTTCTTTATCGAGATAAACTCTAGATTGACTTGTTTTTTTTATTTTTTCACTTATCAAATCAGTCTTTGAGATCATCAATTTTCATTAGAATTTGTGTTTGAATTGATACTAACAACTAGAGAGGTATTGGTGTTAGAAGAGGGTATATCCATAATCTTTACAGTTTCCTTTGGTTCATCAACAACTTCACGTTTCTGAGGATTCTCATCTACCGCACAAGCTTCAAGAGCTTCTCTAAGAAGAGAATCAAAAGTTGCTCCAGGTAATCTATGTCTTGCCACCTCAAGAAAAGTTCTTGGTAAAGATTCTGAAGCAGCATCTCTTAACGCAGGATTATTTTTTCTATGATCTTGTTCTTCTTCAATTGATTTTATAAATCTGAGAGTGACATCTCTTTTAGTAGAGGCCTTTATCAAAGTATCATTTTCAGGATTTATATAATTTGGTTCATGCTCAAGGTCATTTAGCCTTTTCTCAAGGCTATTTAAAACCTCATTAGCTTCTTTACTTATATGAGCTAATTGTCCATCAGATAAATTAGGTAAATCAGCAACAAAAATCTTTCCATGATCTCTTAAAGTCAAAAAAGTTGGTCTGGGTCCTTGATTTTGGCGCCCATTAAAATCTGGATTATTACCTATTGGTCTTTTAGGAGGTGTAGGTCCTGCTGAACTACGTCTACGTGTAATTCTTTGATTATTTTCAAAGGGCATTGAATTAAAATTAAATCTACTTACTTAAATCTCCGATATAACTCGGCGTGTAGTTTTATTATATTACACTCAACTTTTTTATTTGTGTAGATAAATTTATTTTGTAATTTCTCAATAACAGTTAGTTTAAGAATCTTATATTAAAATTTCAGGCAAAAATTTATTCGCTTTTGAATTATCTTTCTTAAGAACCTTTCCTAAAACCCAACTTGATATATCATTGGCATCGCAAATATTTAAAATCTCATTCTTAAATTTCTTATCAATTATCAAACAAAATCCTACACCTAGATTAAAAGTATTCCAGAAATCTTTTTCAGGAATCTGGCCTATATCCTTTAAAAATTCAAATAATCTAGGAATTTGCCAAGATTTCGTATCTATGTAAGGAATAAAATCAGAAGGCATACTCCTAGGTAAATTTTCAGGAATTCCTCCTCCAGTGATATGTGACATTCCCTTTATTTCAATATTCTGAGATAAAATTTTATTTACTATTTTAAAATAAATTTTTGTAGGTTTTAATAATTGCTCATAAAAATCTAATTGGTAAATTTTTTCAAATTGCTTATCAATTTGATCATTATTTTCAATTATTTTTCTCACTAAACTAAATCCATTACTATGTACACCATTACTTTGCAAAGCAATTATCAAATCATGTTCACATATTTTATTACCATTAATTAATTTTTCTTCATCCACTATTCCGACGCAAAATCCAGCCAAATCATACTTATTCTTTGAGTAAAATCCTGGCATTTCTGCAGTTTCTCCACCAAGTAAGGAGCAGTTATTTTCTCTACAACTATGTGAAATGCCTCTAACAACCTCTAATAATTTATTTTTATCAAGCTTTCCAGTAGCAATATAATCAAGAAAAAATAGTGGTTTTGCCCCAGTTGTAATGATATCGTTCAAACACATTGCTACCAAATCAATGCCCACTTCAAAATGAAAATTTTTGTTTTGCGCTAATTCTAATTTTGTGCCAACTCCATCAGTCCCTGATACTAAAATAGGTTTTTTAAAACCCTCTAGAGGAATTTTAAATAGACCACCAAATCCTCCAATCCCTTCCACAACATTAGATGAATGGGTTGACTCAACAGCTTGTTTAATTTCTGAGACAAATTCTCTACCAGCTTTTATATCAACTCCTGAGGTCTTGTAATCCATAAAATAGAAATGATAAACTTCTTCTATATAGATATTCCTCCTTAGATTGCTTTTGTCCAGTAATTATTTATTAAATAGATTTATTTTTTAAAACAAAGTGAAAAAGTTGATAATAAGAAAAATAGAAGAACTTGAAAAATGGCGTCAAAGTCTAAAAAGTAGTATTAACTTTATCCCAACAATGGGAAATCTTCATGATGGTCATCAAAAGTTAATATCAACTGCAAAAAGTTCGAATTCAAATACAAACTTAGTAAGTATTTTTGTTAATCCACTTCAATTTGACAGCAAAGCAGACCTTCAAAGCTATCCTAAAACATTTGACAAAGATATTGAAATTGCATTTTCCACTGGAGCAGATGCTATTTTTATTCCAAACACTATTGATATCTTTCCTCCAAATAATAAAAACATTATTTATTTGAAAGCTTCGAAAGAATTATCTTCAGCTTTATGTGGACTTACAAGAGAGGGACATTTTGATGGCGTTTGTACTGTTGTTTATAGATTTATAAAACTTATTCAACCTAAAAATCTTTATTTAGGAGAAAAAGACTGGCAGCAATTATTAATATTAAAAAACCTCATAGAAGAAAAAAAAATAAAAATAAATATAGTATCAGTTCCTACACAAAGAGACTCTGATGGGGTCCCATTTAGTTCTCGAAACAAACTTTTATCTAAAAAAGACAGGAAAATTTTACAATTTTTTTCTAATGAACTAATACATTCAAAAAAAGTTTTTAAAAAGAATAAAAAGATTGACTTAAAGCAAATAACTGAAAGGCTAGATTCTAAAAATATTTCAATTGAATATTTAGAACATTTAAATCCTTATAATTTGAAAAAAGTACAGGAAGAAGATAATATTTCGATTTTAGCTGGTGCTATAAACTGTGGGAAAACAAGATTAATTGATCACGTTTTCCTTATGAAAAGAAATCCAATTATTGCTATAGATGGACCTGCAGGTTCAGGGAAAAGTACAATAACAAAGTTAATTGCCAAAGAGTTAAATCTTTTATATCTAGATACTGGTGCTATGTATAGAGCACTAAGTTGGCTCTTTATTAAAGAAAAGATTGATTATTCTAAAGAGTCAGAATTAAATAAAATTCTTAAGAATGTCTCTATTATCTTTAAGTCTTATGCTCATTCCCATCAAGATGTATTCATAAATAATTTTTGTGTAACTGAAGAAATTCGTTCACAAGAAATAAGTTCTATTGTTTCTAAAATTTCTTCAATAAAAGAAATAAGAGAATTTTTAGTAACTGAACAAAGAAAAATTGGAGAATCTGGAGGATTAGTGGCTGAAGGTAGAGATATAGGAACTACAGTTTTTCCATATGCAGAACTTAAAATATACTTAACGGCCAGTATTGACGAAAGGGCCAAAAGAAGAAAGTCTGACAAAAAAAGTAAAGACTCACAAGACATTGAGTTTAATAAATTAAAGGAGCTTATAAAGAAAAGAGATTTTGAAGATTCCAATAGGAAAATTTCACCTTTAATGAAAGCAAATGACGCAATAGAAATTATTACGGATGGATATTCAATTAATGAGGTAGTAGATCAAATTATTGATCTTTATAATGATAAGATTCCCAAAGAAATTCAGATGCAATAAATTCAAGAAATACTTTCCAAGAAGCCACTCACAGAATCTTCTAAAATATCAAGAACATGATCAAAGCCCTCATCACCTCCAAAATATGGGTCAGGAACTTCTTCCTCATTGAAAAATGATCTAAAATTTTGTATTTTTTTAATTGACGCATAATCAGTTGAAGATGATCTATTTTTAAGATTTTGTATATTTCTAAAATTTGAGTCGTCCATCGCAAGAATATAGTTAAATTGCTGAAAGTCCTGGGTAGTAATTTGACGAGCCCTACTTAAAATATTTATATCCCTTCTTTCTGCCGCAATTCTCATTCTAGAATCAGCCTTTTTTCCTATATGCCAATGCCCAGTACCAGCAGAATCTACACAAAAGCTATCGGTTAAACCTTTCTTTTCTAGCAAATTTATAAAAATAGCTTCTGCAGCAGGAGACCTACAAATATTGCCCAAACACACAAAAAGAACAGAAATTTTTTTCATATAATTTCAAATCTATCAAATTATAAGGTGTTTAAGTAGTAAATAAAACTTCTTTAATTAAAGATTCAGTAAATTCCTTTCCAAATAAACTTGATAACATTGGCCTCGCTGGATCGTTATCTCTTCTGTATTTTAGATAATTATTTTGACCATTTATTAAATCTTTTTGTACCCCCAGATTGGCTTCCTGACTTTCGAAAAGAATTTCCAAATACAATGATAAATATTCTGTGAAGGAAGTATAAAGCTGATTAGCAATTAAAAAATCACTACTTTCTTCTTTTGGCAATTTTGACCAGATTAATCCTGGAGAAAAAAATCTAGCTACATCTCCAGACATTTTTTCAGCTAATGGGAGTGATGAATGACAACGAGTTTTAAGTTTTATAAGTTGTTCTAATAATTTATTGCTAAATTGATTTTCTAATTTTAATGAGGGCTGGAAATCTAATACTAATAAATGACTATTGGGTAGAGAAACAAAATCTACTCCAAAAAACGGGACGTTATAAAGAGTATTAGGAATAATTAAAAAATTTAAAACGGAATAATTTGGACTATTAATGCAAACTGCTCTTGCAAGTTTAATTCTTTTTTTATGCGTTACTCCCCAAGTTGAGAGATTAACATTTTTTTTTGATTTTTTTGAACCATAAGTTGAATCTTTGTAAGAGTATTCAGTGGGTATTATTTTTTCTAGACAATTATATTTACTTAAATTATTAATTACATATTTTAGAAAATTATGCCATTTCCAGTCTGGTCGATAAAAAATAGTGCTTTGTATTAACATTCAATGAATAATCTCATTATTTAAAGTAAAAAGAAAATTATTAATAAATTTTTTTGTCCATTTTTCTCCAAAAAAAGATTTAAACAATTTATCCGCAGGGTCTTTTTCAAAACTATACTTATCGTATTTAATTTGATTAATCTTTATTTGTTCTAAGTTTAAAAATTGATTAACAGGATTCAATTTATAAATGTTCAAATAATTACTAATAAATGAATGGAATATATTGTTTAAATCTCTATCAAGATTTAATTCATTTCCTCTACATATAATTACCCATGGGGAGAAATATTTTTTTGAATCATATATATTCTTCATTTTATTATTATCAAATGCAGAATATTTTTTCTTAATAATACCTAAACTTGCACAATATTTTTTGAGATACTCGCTTTCTTGAATTAAGGGTTGATAATCGAGTATTGCTAATAACTTTTGAGAAGTTCCAAACCATAAAATATCAGCTCCTAGGATAGGCAATTCACTATCAAAATTTGGATATGCAACAGTATTAAATACTTGCAGTTTTTTGCCGCCATCTAATCTTGTGATTCGCCACTTTCTAAATTCGGGAGATGAAAAAAGCCAATTTTTAATAATATATTTTGAATCTTTATTACGATGTTCCTTAAATTCGCTAGATATTTGAATTTCCTTACCATGTAATTCATCAATATTGGTTTTAAGGAAATCAACTAATGAATCAAACATAAATACTAGGTCTCAGTGCTTCCCTTCCTAACTTTTTTTGTAATGTAGTTGAATACAATCTTGCCTAAAGCAGCAATCAAGTTACCTTCAAGCTCCTTAAACATTTTCATGTTATAGGTAAATGCTTGATTAGCTTCATCAATAATTTGATCAGCAGTCGTTTGATTAATTGGAAGTTGATTCAAAGTAAGTGAATATTCTTCCTTAAATTTCTTTTCGTCAGCAATTAATTCAAATTCATAAAAATTTAAACCATTATTTCCCTTTAAATTTAATGCTTTTTTGGCGATCCTTTTCAAAATTTGACCACCTGATAAATCTCCTATATAGCGTGTGTAGTGGTGACCAACCAATAACTCTGGTGAATTTTTTGCTACCTCACGGATTCTTTCAACGTATTCTTTTGCTGATTGAGAGATATTAATTTCATTCTTCCAGTTATCACCAAAATAAAATTTCAGATCATTTTCAAGGGTTTCTTTCCTGAATAATGATTTAAAACCAATAGGTTTTATTACAGGATGTTCATCATGGACCAACCTTTCAATTTCTTCTTCCATAGCCTCATAAACAAAATACAAATCACTAATTAATTTTCTATATGATTTTTTTTCGACAACTCCTTTTAAAAAACAAGCCACAAAGCCAGTATTTTCTGCCATAGTATGGGATTTTTTTGTCCCTTCTCTTAGTTGTCCTGCAAGAGCGACTGCCATTTATTGTGAATTAATTTTGTATGTGTATTTAATCTACAAGGAAAATACATAAAACAGCTAATTTTTGTTACTAGCAGATGTTTTAGAGAATAACTTATAAAGTTCTTTACAAACCATATAAATATTATCTTTCTGTTCCTTATGAGGTAAATGTGTGCCAGTCATTTCCCATTCTCCTACTGTAGCTACTCTCCATCTCTCAGAAGGGACAATCATTCCTCGCATTATTATACCTAACAATTTTGGTACTCTGCTATTACTATCATTTTCATTTTCTACTCTCAATTGTAAAAGAATAGCTCTACATTCAATGAGAGGACTCCAACCTGGAAAATGAAAGGCGAAATCAATAGTATCGTTCATGGATTCATTATTTGAATTTCCCCAGGGACTAAAGCTTACGCTAGCATCTGGAAAATATTTCCTAAACAAAGCCGCTGTAGAAGCAATTTTATTAGCCGTTTCAACATTACTTACATTTGAACTCGCATTCATAAAATGGCTGAGTATTTTTTAGAAAAATGACATAATTTCCTTTAACTTGGTTATTAACTACTTTTTCTTTTAATAAAGATGTTGAAATGCTGATCAATAAAGTATTCTCTATTCACATTTGAATAATAAATTTCTAGCTTTTAGAGATAATAACTCATCACAAATTACAATACGAAGAACATCAATGAGTTACCTTTGTTATTAATTCAATCCTATGCCAAAATTTGAAAAATTAAATTTACCTAATGAAGGAGAGATAATAACTTTTAATCAAGGCAAGCCGAATGTCCCTAATAATCCAATTGTCCCATTCATTAGGGGTGATGGAACTGGAGTTGATATATGGCCAGCAACTCAAATTGTTCTTGATGCAGCGATTAAAAAAAGCTATGGAAATGAAAGGAAAATTAATTGGTTTAAAGTCTATGCAGGAGATGAAGCTTGTGAACTTTATGGAACATATAACTATCTGCCTCAAGATACTATTGAAGCAATTAAACACTTCGGTGTAGCCATAAAAGGTCCTTTAACAACTCCCATCGGTGGAGGTATTAGATCTCTTAATGTTGCATTAAGACAAATCTTTGATTTATATAGCTGTGTAAGACCATGCAAATATTATGCAGGAACTCCAAGTCCTCATAAAAACCCTCAAAATTTAGACGTAATTGTTTATAGAGAAAATACAGAGGATATATACATGGGAATTGAATGGGAAGCTGAGGATAATAATTGTCTTGAATTAATTAATTATTTAAATAACGTTTTAATACCAAATAGTAAAAATTTAAAAAATAGATTCATACCAAATGGATCAGGAATTGGAATAAAACCAGTAAGCAAATCAGGTAGCCAAAGGCATATTAGAAAAGCTATTGAGCATGCAAAAAAATTATCAGGAGATAAAAGGCATGTGACTCTTGTACATAAAGGGAATATTATGAAATATACCGAAGGTGCTTTTAGAGATTGGGGATATGAATTAGCAGTAAATGAATTTAGAGAAGATTGCATTACAGAGAGAGAAAGCTGGATTTTAGATAATATTCAGAAAAATCCAGAAATTACAATTGAAAATAATGCTAGGAAAATCGAACCAGGTTTTGACAAGCTTACAAATAATAAAAAAGCATTTATTTGCGAAGAAATTAAAGAAGTTATTGCCTCTATATCTCAGTCCCATGGAGATGGTAAATGGAAAGAACTTATTCTTGTTGATGATCGGATAGCTGATAGTATTTTTCAACAAATTCAAACTCGACCTCAAGAATATTCAATTCTTGCAACATTAAACCTTAATGGAGACTATGTTTCTGATGCAGCTGCAGCAATAGTGGGTGGTCTAGGTATGGCGCCTGGTGCGAATATTGGTGATAATGCGGCAATTTTCGAAGCAACTCACGGGACTGCGCCAAAACATGCCGGTTTAAATAAAATAAATCCAGGCTCAGTAATTCTTAGTGGTGTAATGATGCTTGAATATTTTGGTTGGGATGAAGCAGCTAACTTAATTACTAATGGTTTAAGTAAGTCAATAGAGCAAAAAAAAGTCACCTATGATCTAGCACGTTTAATGGAACCAAAAGTAGAACCTCTATCATGCAGCAGTTTTGCTGAAAAAATTATCTCAAATTTCTAATTTTAAAAATTTTTTTTATTTTCTAAAACTTTCCATATATCCACTAATGAATCTTTTGTGCCAATGTTTCCGGGATGTGT
Organism: Prochlorococcus sp. AG-679-P15; assembly: GCA_003210695.1. Lineage (GTDB taxonomy): Bacteria > Cyanobacteriota > Cyanobacteriia > PCC-6307 > Cyanobiaceae > Prochlorococcus_A. The sequence goes on from QCUW01000010.1 coordinate 23,609, forward strand.
AACTATAGGAAGTTTTTTATCATTTTTTAGGTTGTAAGTCACTACAGAAATACCTGTTAAAATTTGTCCCTCAAGATAAACATAATCTGCGTTAAGTCCATTGCTAAGAATCACATTTGTTGTTATTCCGCCTTTTGAAATCAAATATCCTATTTCATATTTCAAATTTTCTACTAATTCAGCAATAAAAAGAGCGAGTGAATTATATAGTTTAATTTGTTCAGAATGATCTAGGGAGATAAATTTTCTTGAAGTAAACAATACAGGAGTTCGTCCTTGCTTAAAGGAAAATCTGATTTCTCTCAAAAATTTATTTTTATACAAATTTCTTTGCATCTGATTATTCTCTAATGTATTAATTCTAAAAAATTCAAAAACATCTAATTCAATTGGCTCGCAACTACTTATCTCTAATAAATTTTTCAATTGTAATGTTGAAAGTTCCAGATAGGATCCAACAATTACCAGTCCAGGAAGAAAACTTTCTTCTTTATTTTTAATTCTTAAATTAGAAAAAAATATCTCATCCTGAAGATTGCTTTTTTTCGCAGAAATTGAACTTACAAAACTTGCTGCAGTTCGAAAAAGAAATTTTTTTTGTTTGGTTAATTTTTTTATTATTAAAGAAAATTTTTCAAGTTGAGAATAATTTTCTACATCTACTATTACATGTTTATTATTTTTCAAATTCTTGAGTGTTTTAAAAACGGTATTATTTTCTTCATCATTAAGAATTTCTAGATCTGATAATAAAAGATTTTGAATATCATCAAAATTGATTTGAGATTTACTCTTCTGAAATAAAAGATTCTTGACATTACTTGTCTCATATCCAAAAATTTTATCTCTTGCAAAAATTGTTTGATTAATAGGAGTTTTATCAATAAAGTGTGATCCATTAATTGTAAATCTTTTACCCTCTATAAAAGCTGGGATATGAAAAGTAGCATCGAAAGGACCTAAGCAACCATTTAGGGTGCTAGGTTCTAAAAAGTTATGTCCTCGAAGAGTAGAATCTCCTCTACTTATAAAAATAATTTCTTCTGCATAAGCTTGAGAAGCAATAACTGCCTTAAGATTTTTACAAATTTCTTCAATTGTTAATTTCGCATCATTTTCCGATAGTGACCTTGTATTAGCTAAAATAAAAAATAAATTAGATTTAGATTCAAAACCTTTTATTAAAGTTGAGTAATCCCACTTAAGAAGTAATAAGCAATCATTTACAGTTTGGGAGCCTGTTGGATCATCATCTATAACAACAAATTTCATAAGTATTTCATAATCACTTAAGAGATTTTATTTGTATTGAAGCATCAAACTTTTGACTATCATTTGAAGGAATCATAATGTTTCTGAATCCATCAACAAAAGAATTTCTGGGACTAGTCCATGGTTCAAGACATATCATTCTTCTAGGGGGATCACTCCAAATAACGCCGAGGTCAAAAGGATATGGATGATTTAACGTTACCTGTCTTTTTAAAACTTTATCTCGAAATGCACTTTTACCTGAAGTATACATAAGTAGATCAACTCCCAAATCAACATTTTTTAATTCATCCAAAGTATTACTAATAATATTTCTTTCTTGATTCTGACAATTAATTGGATTATCAATAAAATCTAAATTTTTGAAATCTGAAATATTAAAATAAGGATGCAGTCCAAAATTTATAGGCATTAGCATGTCTGTTTTGTTTTGAATAGTAATTTCAAATTCTAAACAGTTAATCTTTAAGTTAACCTCTATCCTCAACTCGAAATCAAAAGGATAATATTTTTTTGTTATTTGTGATTCATTTAAAAATAAGCATAAAGATTTTTCACTATCGTTTAAGAAGTATTGCCAATGCAAATCCCTAGCAAAACCATGTTGCATTAACTGCAAATAATCTTTTCCAAATATTGAATTGGAGGCATTTAAATGTCCACAAATTGGAAACAAAATTGGAATACCTCCTCTAATACTTTTTGTATTATCCATAAATCTTTTTTCATCGAAATAAAGTATTTCATTACCATCTGAAACCCAATTTGTAATAACTCCCCCTCTTTTAGGGCAAAATTTTATATAGTTATTTTGATCTAATTGAAAAATATAAATTCCTTTTTCATTATTGAATAATTCAATTCGCACAATTAATAATTAAAGAGAATCAACCCAGTCCAAAATATGCTGATTAACTAATTCAGGTATTTCATCATGAGGACAATGTCCAGCATCTAGAATAATTTCTTTTGTATCCTTTGGAGTAAATTTTTTATAAAGATTTCTTTTTTTAGGGGTATTCATCCATGGATCTTTGCCTCCCCAGAGCAGTAATAATGGTGAATCTAATTTTGCGAATAACTTATCTAAAGGTAATCCCTGAGGACCTGAGGGGTTAAATACACTTCTAAAAACATTAAATGCTCCGTAATCTAGCGAAGGCTTTCTTATGGACTCAACTAAAAAATCATCAACATTCTTTTTATCAACATAAACCTGATTCAGAGTTTTTTTTATATTTTGTGGATTTCTCATATTCTCAAAAATCAAACGTTGAAGAACGACATTTTTCAAGAATATTCCTGCAACTGTTTCAATTGAAGTTTGCAAGATATTTTTCTTAATAGTTTTTTCTTCACTGAAATATCCGGCGGCATTGAGTAATATGACTCCTGCATTAAGTTCAGTCAATTCTGAAGCAGCTGCTAATGCTGCATAGCCACCTAATGAATTTCCAACAACAATTGTAGGTTTTCTTATTTTCTCTTTTACATAAGCTATAACCTGATCTTTCCATAAAGATCCTGAATATTCAACGTCCTTAGGCTTAGGACTTTTACCAAAACCCAATAGATCTATTGCATGAACTTCATATTTATTGCTCAAAATAGGGATATTGAATCTCCAATGATCTGTAGAAGCTCCAAAACCATGAATTAATAAAATTGCACATTCTTTTGAAGGATGTTCTGGTTTAGCTGAAACAGTATGTATTGGGTAATTTAAAAAATTCCAGTTATAATTCACATCACTATCTATTGAAGCAGTTTGTTTCATTTATAGAAGATTCTATTTTCGATAATTCTAATAAAATTTTTCTTTAAAGAAGACCTACTGGATCAGCGGCAACATCATCTGAAATTTTATTATCACCACCAGGGGGCTTATCTTTCAAAACAACTCTTAAAAGAACAGGAGCAAGGAATGTTGTTCCAATGACCATTAATAAAATTGCTGCCTCAAGTGAGGGTGTTAAAAGCTTAGCACTTGTTCCTAATCCAAGAAAAATCAATCCGACTTCTCCTCTAGGCATCATTCCTAAACCTACAACTAATCTATTTGTAGGTTTATCACTTGAAAAAACCCATCCAGATGCAATTTTTCCAATAATTGCAACAACTAATAAAAATCCTGCCACTACTAGAGCAGACCTACTTGCAGGATCTAAAGGGTTAATAACTGATAAATCCATACCAGCTCCTACAAGTACAAAAAAGATAGTCGCGAATAATGAAACCAATGGCAAAACCGATTGCTGGATAGCATGGTTATTTTTAGAACTACTAAGAATTAAACCAGCTGCAAAAGCCCCTAAAGCTGCTTCAAGGCCTATTGCCGTTGCGACAAAACAACATAACACTAGAATTACAAAAGAAGCCACGACTACAGCACCAGGTGCTTTTAACCTATCAAGAAGCCAATCAAATCCAGGTGCTGCTGTTCTACTTAATGCAATAGCAGCAATTACAAAAACAACAGCTGCAGCGACTAATTTGACTATGGGAGCAATTTCTAATGAACCTCCTGCAGCTAGAGCTACAACAACTGCAAGAATAACAATACCCAAAATATCATCTAAAACTGCCGCACCAATAACAATTTGACCTTCTCTTGTTTTTAAATATCCTAATTCACCAAAAACACTTGCAGTAATTCCAATACTTGTAGCAGTCATTGATGCCCCTGCAAAAACTGCAGGGATGAGATCTACTTGGAAAATAAACATTAATCCCAGAGTACCAAATGCAAAAGGCAGAATTACCCCTGCCATAGCAACAGTAAAAGCCTGCGCACCAACCGCTACTAATTCTTCTAATTCACTTTCTAATCCTGTCAAGAAAAGAAGTGCATACAAACCTAGTGTAGCAACGGCTTGCAGGGAGGGAAAACTCTCAAAATAAACATCAGGAACAGCTTCAGGTGGTATTGATGCTAACGAGCTAATTATGTTGACTAATCCTTGATTCAATTCAGTATGAGCAGAGGGTGGTATGAGCAAATGGAAACCAGATGCACCTATAACAACCCCTGCTAAAAGCTCTCCCACAATAGTAGGTAAACTTAGTCTTACTAACACTTCTGCTAATGCTCTAGCAGCCAAGAATATCAATAGAAATCTAATAACTCCTATTAGCGTTTCAGCAACTTCTAAGTCATGTGCACTTAATTCAGCTAGTAAAGGATACATTTTAAATGCGAGGTGATTAATACTATCTAATTGGAAGATAGTTTATAGAGGGCCCACTTTGACGCAGTATGTAAAAAAAAGCAAAAATACTCAACAAGTGTGGATCTGAAGTTACAACAAAGAATTTTTTCAAAAACTGGCTATTGTCTTATATATGTCAAATCCAATGAACTCCAACGAACCATTTGATCTGCGATTGCCTACACCTGGCTGCTACTTAGATCCAGAAAAAGCTGGCATGGATTCCGAAGCGCTTTTCAAAGGAATGACGGCGCACCTATTCTTTACTCTTGGTAAATTAGCAACCTCCGCAAGTCCTCATGACTTGTACATGGCTCTAAGTTATGCGGTTAAAGATAGATTAATGACAAGATATTTAGCTAGTCAAGAACTTATACGAAAAAAGCCTCAAAAAACAGTCGCTTACTTATCAGCAGAATTTTTAATAGGTCCGCAATTAAGCAACAACTTGTTAAATCTCGGCATAACAAAAGAAGCAGAAGATGCTCTAAAAAGATTTGGAATAGAATCATTATCAACAATTCTCGAGGTCGAAGAAGAACCAGGTTTAGGTAACGGTGGTCTGGGTAGACTTGCTGCTTGTTATATGGAATCTTTAGCCTCCTTACAAGTTCCTGCAGTTGGTTATGGTATAAGATATGAATTTGGAATATTTAACCAGTTAATTAGAGACGGTTGGCAAGTTGAAGTTACTGACAAATGGCTTAAAGGAGGCTGGCCATGGGAATTACCTCAACCTGACGAGTCTTGTTTTGTTGGTTTTGGTGGAAGAACTGAAAGTTATAGAGACGATAAAGGCAACTACCGATCAAGATGGATTCCCTCTGAACATGCGATTGGAGTTCCTCATGATGTTCCAGTATTAGGCTATAGAGTAAATACTTGCGACAGATTAAGATTATGGAGAGCTGATGCGACAGAAAGTTTTGATTTTTATGCTTTTAATATTGGTGATTATTATGGTGCGGTAGAAGAAAAAGTTGCTTCTGAGACTTTATCAAAAGTTCTTTACCCAAATGACGGAACTGATGAAGGAAGAAGATTAAGACTAAAACAGCAACATTTCTTTGTTAGTTGTTCTCTCCAAGATATGTTGAGAAGTCTTGAAAAAAGATCTATCCCAGTAATAGATTTTGCTAAACATTGGACTGTTCAGTTAAATGACACTCATCCTGCTATTGCAGTAGCTGAATTAATGAGACTATTAATAGATCAATATCAAGTAGGTTGGGATAAAGCATGGAATATAACTACTTCATCAGTAGCCTACACAAATCATACATTACTCCCTGAAGCATTAGAAAAATGGGATTTAAGCCTTTTTAGCGATTTACTTCCTCGTCATTTAGAAATTATTTACGAAGTAAATTGGAGATTTTTACAACAATTAAGACTTCGTTATCCAGGCGATGACAAAATCTTACAGAAACTATCCATAATTGATGAAGAAGGTTCTAAGTCAGTGAGAATGGCTCATTTGGCTACTATTGGAGCCCATCATATCAATGGAGTTGCTGCGCTTCACTCCGATCTTATAAAGAGGCAACTTCTTCCAGAATTTGCAGAACTTTGGCCAGAAAAGTTTACTAATGTAACTAATGGAGTGACTCCTAGAAGATGGGTTGCTTTAGCAAATCCATCTTTGTCCAATTTATTAGAGAAAGAAGTAGGTCCAAATTGGATAACTAATATGGAACTTTTGAAGAACTTAGAAAAGAAAAAAGATGATGTAAATTTCCTTCAGCAATTTGAAGAAACTAAATTAATTGGAAAACGTAAATTAGCTACCTTTATCCATTCTAAAACAGGTATCCTTGTTGATCCCTCAAGTATGTTTGATGTTCAGGTAAAAAGAATTCATCAATATAAAAGACAACATTTAAATGCTTTGCAAATTATTGCTCAGTATTTAAAAATAAAAAATGGCACAAATAAATTTAAAGCTCCGCGAACAGTAATTTTTGGTGGTAAAGCTGCTCCTGGTTACTTTATGGCTAAATTAATGATCCGATTTATAAATGGTATCGCAGATGTAGTAAATTCAGACCCAGATATGGAAGGACTTTTAAGAGTTGTTTTCTTGCCGGACTATAATGTAAAGCTTGGAGAAATAGTATATCCTGCAACAGATCTATCTGAACAAATTTCAACTGCAGGCAAAGAAGCTTCAGGCACAGGAAATATGAAATTTGCTATGAATGGAGCCTTGACTATAGGAACTCTTGATGGAGCAAATGTAGAATTGAGAGATCTAGTGAAGAAAGAAAATTTCTTCCTTTTTGGAAAAACTGAAAGCGAAATAATGAACTTAAAAAATAATGGCTATTCTCCCAAAACTTTCATTAACAAGTGTCCAGAGTTAAAAGAAGTAATACGCTTAATAGAGATAGGTCACTTTAGTAATGGCGATAAGGAATTATTCAAACCTTTATTAAATAGCTTGACTGGACATGATCCATTTTTCGTAATGGCTGATTTCGAAGACTATTTAAATAAACAAGATGAAGTAAACAATGTTTGGAATAACAAAAAAGCATGGAATAAAATGGCTCTATTAAATACTGCAAGATCAGGATATTTTTCTTCAGATAGATCAATTAGAGAATATTGCGAATCTATTTGGAAAGTTTCACCTATGCCAGTCGAAATTACATGTGATATTGAAGAAGTCACTACTTAGGATTATTTTTATTCAAGTAAATCTAGCGTTTCATGCAATAATCTATTGAAAATTAATTTATGGTATTCAATGACTAAGATGTCAACTAAAGCTTCAATGGAATATTAATAATCATCAAAATTTTCCAGCTCATTTATTGCAACTATAATTTCTATATCAGCAATATTATTATCTTTTATAAGATTATCTTTAATATATTCCTCAGATTGTTGCTTTTGTAATTCTTAATTAAATCTGCCACGAAAAAATCTAAAAGATTATAGGGATGCCCAATTCATTTACTGTTAAACTTTAGTAGTAGAAAATTCTCAAATGAAACGATCATGTTTTTTATATAATCTCTGACAATGAGCCAATTAACATGATTCTTTTTTCTAAAAAATAAATAAATTTTTTTATATCATTGCGCTATTTAGGCATGATTGATGGGCCATCCAATAATTCGTCATTTTCATCAAGAGAATCCGGGCTATCAGGTAAAGGGATTTCAATACTGGTAACCAAAGTAATTACATCTCTTAATCTCATTGAGTCTGCAAACCATCCCATTGCTTGTTCAGCATCACCTCGCTTTTCGGCATCATTTGCTTGATCTTCATGAGCCTCTGCTAATAAAGAAAGCCAACAAAGACATCTTGCTTGCACTATTGATAGGTCTACATCTTTAGGTTGAGATTTAGAAATACGTTCATGCTCTTGTTGAATTAAGAGTTTTAGACGCATATCATGAAGCTTAGCCATAAAAGCTTTATTACTAATTACACACTAGCTAGAGAGTTGCAAAATTGCACATATACTACATATAGTTTATTAACTGTAACGGGACTGGAGGGAGTCGAACCCACGACCTACGGTTTAGGAAACCGTTGCTCTATCCTACTGAGCTACAGCCCCAAGAGATGTTTTTTGGGTTAACAGGTATTATGCTAAAAGGAAGCAGGAGAGGCGATCGCAAAAAAGTTTTATTTTCAAAACGAAATAAAACTTTTTTGAGGAAAGTCCGGGCTCCCATATGGTCAGGCTTGCTGGGTAATTCCCAGTACGGGTAACCGTGAGGAAAGTGCCACAGAAACATACCGCCTAATACTTTCTAGTATGGCAAGGGTGCAATGGTGCGGTAAGAGCGCACCAGCAACATTGAGAAGTGTTGGCTAGGTAAACCCCGGCTGGGAGCAAGGCTTAGTAGATTTATGACCATTAAAAAATCTACTTTTAAGCGCCGCTTGAGGCTGTGAAGTAATTCAAGTCCTAGATAGATGATTGCCCATCTTAATTAAGGTGAACAGAACCCGGCTTATGACCTGCTTTCTATTTAAAGAAAACATCTAATCTATATGGATAACTTAATTAATAAAAAAAGAACTGAACAAATTATTAAGTTTTTAAACTCTCTAGATATTAAATCGAAAAGATTTATTGAAATTATAAACAAAAAGGATGAACTCATAATTCGTAATTTCAATGAAGCATTGACCCACTCCTCAGCAAATAAAGTAGTTAATTATGAGAAATTAGAATTCTTTGGCGATGCTGTTCTTAGGTTATCAGCATCAGATTTCATAGAGAGAACATATAACAATATGAGTGTAGGAAATAGATCAGAACTAAGATCTCAAATTGTAAGTGATGAATGGTTAACTAAAT
>QCUW01000011.1 GCA_003210695.1 Prochlorococcus sp. AG-679-P15
GTAATTTCTTGATAAATAGATTTAATGGTGAAAACAATTTAATGTGAATATTTTTTTTTAAAAAAGCAGAATTAGCAAGTAGACCCTTAGATAAGTCTTGTTCTCTGGGGATAATACTACTATTTAATTTATTATTAATAATTAATCCATTAGATAAATATTCTATTGCTTGCCTTGTCATTTTTAATCCTATTGAATAATAATTATCTCTCTCATCGATTTCTATTTTTTCTTTACAAATTATTTCTCCAGAATCTATTCCACTATCTACTTTGTGAATAGTAAATCCAATTTTCTCCCAGTTTTTGAAATATACGGGAGTGATAATACCATCGCCTCTATAATCAGGACTTAATCCCCAATGAATATTTATGAAATCACAGCAAACACTCTCAAGTATTTCATCTTTTATTATTCTTGTTCCGTGAACAATAACCATTGATGGTTTAAGTTTTTTTATTTTGTATAAAGTATCTTTAGAATTAATATTCTTGACGTTATAAAGATTAATTTCTTTATGAAATTTTTTATAATTTGATCTCAATATTCTTTCATTATGAAAGTTTTGGTTACCCCATAAGAATTGCTGATAATAATATTTTGGATTAACTTTAATAAATTTAGAATTGTTATTAATTACAGTAGATTTACCATCTTCAAAGATAACTGAAGAAATGATTCCCTCGTTATATAATTTGTTTGCGGCATATATCTGAAAAGGAGAAGATCTGCAAAGGAATATTGCTTTTTCTTCCATAAATTATTTCAATTATTAGACATGTATTATATATCAACCAAATATTAATTTGGTATACAAAAAATATTTTTAAAAAAAAGCAGCAAAATTAGTTATTAATTAAGAGCAGAAAGTATGGAAGTTAATTACTAATTTTTATCACAAAAAAGGAAGCTATCCTTCATACCGCTTCCCTACTACTTTAAAAATTATAGTCCCAGTCATTGAATTGGATTAAAGGTGCCAGGACCCAGATTTGAACTGGGGACACGGCGATTTTCAGTCGCCTGCTCTACCAACTGAGCTATCCCGGCTTATACTTCTATACTCTAAATTATGATGTGTAGTTTGGGAAACTCCTTTCATTAAATTTTTATATCTTGATTAAAGATTTAACGAAGTAAATCTATTTCTTTGCATTAATTGCTATTAAAGCAGTCCCAAATGAAGTGGTTTTTTTACATGAAACTATTGGGATATTAATAATCCCTTCTCTTATTTTTCTCCACTGAGGATTTTTTGAACCTCCACCAGTTGTAACAATCCTTTTCGGAAGTGAACCTGTCAGGTCACATAGTTTTTCCCAACCACTTAATTCTATTCTTGCTAAGCCTTCAAATAATGCATGTAAATAAAGCGAGTCGCTTACAGGTCTTGGGCTGAGAATTGCCTCTAAAAAAGGATTATTAACAGGAAATCTTTCACCCCTGCTATTTAATGGCAAAAGATTTAGAGAAGTTTTTTTTGATGTATTTATTTGTCTGCTAAGTTCTTTTATTTCTAAATCAGAAAAAAATTTAGATAAAATCCCACAGCCAGCGTTTGATGCTCCTCCACATATCCATTCTCCACTTACTCGATGGGTAGTAATTCCCTTTTCTTTTATTGGGATCTTATTAAATTTTTTAACTACGATTGTGGTACCTAAAACTGTTAAGCCTTCTTCTTTATCTAATTCAGCAGCTAAGAAAGCTGCATTTGAATCAGTTGTACCTGAGATTAATAGTAATTTCTTGTTTAATTTGAACCTGTCTGCTAAGCCATAATCGATCTGACCGATGATTTTTCCACTTTTAATTATTAGAGGTAGGCATTTTTGCCATGAATTATTGAGATAACTTTTTGGCCAAGATTCTTTTATTAGATCCCAACCAAGTTTGATATTATTCCCTTCTTCTCCATATTTCCAATCTTTTAAAAACCAGCCAGTTATCCAATCGGATTGATGTCTTAAAATAATATTTTCCCCATATTTATCAATTAGTTTTAAAGCTTTTGCAAGGCTACTGTATGGGGTTTGTAAATGAGGTTCTCCAACAGTGATGGATTCAATGAGGATTTCATTCCCATTACATGCATGATAGTAAGGTATTGCTTCTCCTTTAGGAGCCCCTTTTAAAGTACAGGCTGTTAAAGTTCCAGAGGTACCAGAGATTGCCAAATTTACAATATTACTTTTTATTTCAGTAGGTAAACTATCTAGAAGATTTTCACAAGAATTAATCCATGAATTTGGATTTTTAAAGCCGTATTTATATTTTACTAAATTAGAATATTTTAATTCTTTATTTGTATTAATTATGGATATTCTTGCACCACTAGTCCCAAAATCTAACCCCCCAAAAAAATCATCTTGCATGAATATTTATAAATAGTTTTTTGATCCCTCTAGTAACTGGGCTGCTTTTTCTTCTACATTCTCCCAAGGAAGATTAAGATCATTTCTACCAAAATGTCCATAGGATGCAGTTTTTCTGAAAAATTCCCCACCCATTTTTTTGGGTAAATTTCTTAAATCAAATTCTTTTATTATTGCGGCAGGTCTTAAATCAAAATTGTTTATAATTAGTTCTTTTAAAATATCTTGAGAAACTACAGCAGTACCAAAAGTGTCAACAAGAATTGAAATTGGTTTGGCAACGCCAATAGCGTAACTTAATTGCACTTCAGCCTTTTTGGCTAATTTTGCTTTAACAATACTTTTAGCTACAAAACGTGCTGCATAAGCAGCTGATCTATCAACTTTAGTAGGATCTTTGCCTGAGAATGCACCACCTCCATGTCTTGCATATCCACCATAAGTATCAACAATTATTTTTCTGCCAGTAAGTCCTGCATCTCCTTGAGGTCCTCCTACAACAAATTTACCTGTTGGATTTACAAGGAATCTAGTCTTTTGCCTGGTTGGTTTGATTTCTAAATCTTCAGTAGCTGGTAATACAACATTGATCCATAAATCTTCTGTTATCTTTTGACGAATTTCTTCCTCATTTGTAATACCATCAATTTCAGCAGTGTGCTGAGTTGAAATTAAGATGGTGTTAATTGAAACTGGAACACCTTTTTTGTAATCAATACTTACTTGAGTCTTACCATCAGGTAGGAGATATTCAAGAACATTTTCATGCCTCAATTTGGCAAGTTGCCTTGCTAGTCTGTGAGCCAAGCTTATTGGTAATGGCATCAATTCAGGCGTCTCATCGCATGCATAACCAAACATGATTCCTTGGTCACCAGCCCCAGTATTATTTTCTAAATCCTCGTTCACATCATCTGCTTCATTTACACCTTGGGAAATATCAGGTGACTGCTCATCAAGAGCTACTAAAACAGCACAACTATTAGAATCAAAACCTCCAGCTTTTGAACCTTCGTATCCAATTTCTTTAATTACATTCCTCACTAGTTTTATATAATCAAGCTTTGCTCTAGAGGTTATTTCACCTGTAAGTAAACAAAGACCAGTATTTACGACTGTTTCACAGGCTACTCTGCTTTCTGGATCTTCGGTCAATAAAGCATCTAAAACCGCATCACTTATTTGATCACATATCTTGTCAGGATGACCTTCAGTTACAGATTCAGAAGTAAAGATAAAATCACTCATTTATAACTTTTAAGTATTTCTTTTAATCCTAAATTAAATAGTAAATATAAATCAATAGTTATTAAGTTGAAATTAGATTAAATTAGATTAAATATTTGCAACTATTTTTAAAACAAGAAGAACTTAAAAAAGTTTTATTCACTTTCTGAAAGCGCTGTTACTTTCTCTTCATTCTCATCAGTTTGTTCAAGTAACATTTGTTTATATTTTGCAGCCATTTCTTCAGCTTTATCAAAAACTTTTTGTGGATCAGTTAACATATCTCCTGGTTCAGGTTCTAAAGCTTTTGTTGATAAAGATATTCTCCCTCTTTCTGAATCTAAATCTATTATCATTACTTTCATTTGATCATTTACGTTCAAAACATTATGAGGAGTTTCAATATGCTCATGACTGATTTCAGATATATGTAGTAAACCACTAACACCACCAATATCAATGAAAGCTCCATAAGGTTTTATTCCTTTTACATTACCTATAACAACTTCACCGACTTCAAGTCTATTCATTTTTTTCTCAACTAAAGCCCTTCGATGACTCAAAACTAATCTGTTTCTCTCTTCATCTACTTCCAGAAATTTTAAAGGTAAATACTCGCCTTCTAAATCATCTTTTATTTTTCTTGCACTAATATGAGACCCAGGAATAAAACCCCTCAACCCCTCTACTCTGACTAAAGCACCACCTCTGTTTGTTGCAAAAACCTCAGAATATATTGTGGCATCTTCCTTTTGTAGTTGTCTTACCCTTTCCCAAGCTCTTTGATATTCTATCCTTCTAATTGATAATGCTAATTGTCCATCTTCATTTTCTTCGCTCATTATAAAAAATTCTCTACTTTCAGAGGGTTGCAAAACATCACTTAGTCCTTCAACTCTATTAATTGATACTTCTTGCATAGGCATAAAAGCGGCAGTTTTAGCACCAATATCTATCATTGCTCCTTTAGGCTCCAAAGCAAAAACTGTTCCTTTTACAAGATCGCCAGGTTTAAAATTGTAATCATATTTTCCTAATAATGATGCAAAATCTTCTTGAGTAAATCCTGCACTATCCAAATCACTACTTCTTCTACTGGAAGAGGAATCTGCAGAGGGAATATCTTTGGCTTCAAATGATAAATCTTCCTCTTTTTGAGTTTCTGAAATATTTTTTTCTACGGTTGAATTTTCAATTTCTTTTTCGTCTGAAATTTCTTGTACGGTTTGGGAAGAATTTTCGATCATTTGTTAAAGCGCAGAATACCTTAGGTATTTAGAAAGGATTGCTTTTAGCCTGCAAACTAAAGAGCAAATCAATTGTATTTAATATTCTACACTTTAATATGCTGAATTTATAAAATTGAAGCTAATTCATTTTTTGAACTGCCTTTTAGAGATTCAAGAGTGGAAACAAAGTCTTTTACCCCATTAAACTTTCTATATACTGATGCATATCTAATGTAAGCAACTTCGTTTTCTTTTCTTAAGCCTTTAAGAATCAATTCTCCTATTTGAGAAGATTTAATATCTCTATTTGAGTCTTGTATTATTTGCGATTCAATTGCATCAACAAAATCAACTATAGCTTCCCTAGAAAATGTTGTTTTTTCACATGCTCTAGAAATCCCAGTAACTAATTTATCTTTATTAAATAATTCTCTGCTCCCGTCTTTTTTAAGAACAGAAACAGGCATTGTTTCAACTCTTTCATAAGTTGTGAATCTAAAGCTGCAATTTAAACACTCTCTTCTTCTTCTTACACTTTTCCCAGTATCAGCAGATCTTGATTCTAATACTCTGCTATCTGTATTTTGACAGGTCGGACACTGCATGTAGTGAATTAAAACAATCTTTAACCCTAATACTAGATTAATATCACGATTATGAAAAGTATTAAAAAAAATCCCTCCATAATTTAGGAGGGATTTTTTTACTTTATTTTCGATCGAATTTAGGGGGATCTCTAAAAGCGACTGCAAAAAATAGTGTAACAACTGCGAGAGTTAAAATAAGAACGTAAGCAAAAGCTTCCATGAGAAATAATAATAAAGTTTAATTTAAACCCTTCCTGGGATTCTTCTAGTAGTTTCGTCACCAAGTTTCTTAAAGAGACCAAACTCTACTTGATCACCTATCTCAGCATCAATACCAGCAAAAGAGTCTCTGTAAAGAGTTCTTGACGCATGCCACCAATGCCCAAATAGGAATAATAATCCGAAACATAAATGTGCATAAGTAAACCAAGCTCTTGGAGAACTTCGGAATACACCATCAGATTTATAAGTTTCTCTATCAAACTTGAAGGCTTCACCTAGTTGCGCTTTTCTAGCTAATCTTTTAACTACAGCGGGATCTGTAAATGTTTGACCATTGAGATCTCCTCCATAAATAGTAGCTGTGATGCCAGTTTGTTCAAATGAATACTTTGCTTCAGCTCTTCTAAATGGGATATCAGCTCTGACATTTCCTTCTTTATCCTCCAAAATTACAGGGAAGTTTTCAAAGAAGTTAGGAATTCTCCTGACTTCCAAATCATTACCTTCTTTATCTTGGAAAGCAATATGACCCTGCCAACCAGTTGGTAAACCATCTCCATTCACAAGAGCTCCAACCCTAAACAATCCACCTTTGGCTGGACTATTTCCTACATAATCGTAGAATGCTAGCTTCTCTGGGATAGCAGCATATGCCTCTTCTCTAGTTGCGCCATTATCAATAGCTGTTTGAACTCTTCTATTAATTTCCGTTTTAAAGTAACCAGAGTCCCATTGATATCTAGTAGGACCAAATAATTCAACAGGGGTTGTGGCAGAGCCATACCACATTGTTCCAGCGACAACAAATGATACAAAAAGAACAGCTGCTAAAGCACTAGCTAATACTCCTTCCAAGCTTCCAAGTTTTAATGCTCTGTATAGCCTTTCTCCAGGTCTATTTGTAATGTGAAATATTCCACCAATAATACCCAGCAGACCTGCTGCAATATGATTTGCAACTATTCCACCAGGGTTAAATGGATTAAAACCATCTGCGCCCCAAGATGGTGCAACAGGCTCTACATGACCAGTTAACCCATAAGGGTCTGAAACCCAAATGCCAACATTAGCGCAATGAAAAGCTCCAAAACCAAAACAGGTAATTCCTGCTAGAAGAAGGTGGATCCCGAATATTCTTGGAAGATCAAGAGCAGGTTCTCCTGTTCTTTCGTCTTCCCATAAATCTAAATCCCAATATGTCCAATGCCAGATTGAAGCAAGCATTAAGAGTCCGCTAAAAACAATGTGGGCTGCTGCTACGCCCTCAAAGCTCCAGAATCCTGGATCAACTCCAGTAGCACCTGTAATATCCCATCCATTCCAACTACTTGTGATTCCTAATCTTGCCATAAATGGCATGACATACATACCCTGTCTCCACATTGGATTGAGAATAGCGTCTGAAGGATCAAAAATGGCTAATTCGTATAAAGCCATAGAGCCGGCCCAGCCGGCTAATAATGCAGTATGCATGAGATGCACAGCTAGTAGTCGACCAGGGTCGTTGATAACTACTGTGTGAACTCTATACCAAGGCAATCCCATCGGTTAAATTTCTTGTGACGATGCTGAATAAACAGCTAAACATCATGATAGTAAGGGTTTTTTGGGCTTTGAGAGAGTTTTGTAAATAAATTAATTTTTATAGTAAAAATGCTCATATTGCTTTCCACCACTTGTGTCTCAGCGAATTTTTAACAAAAATATGTTAATATTTTGGTCACAATTCTCAAAGTAAAGCGCCAAAATAGATAAAAATAACAAAAAAAATGACAACTATCAGATTCATCCGAGAAGGAATTGATATCCAATGCAAACCTGGAGAAAATTTAAGAGAGTTGATAATTAAAGAGCAATTACAACTTTATGGATTAAAGGGGATATTAGGAAACTGCGGCGGGGTTGGACAATGTAGTACTTGTTTTGTTTCGGTTGAAGGAGGAACGAGTAACTCGCTTAGTCCACTTACTGCTGTAGAGGAAGAAAAGCTCAAGAATAGGCCAGATAATTGGAGACTTGCTTGCCAAACCCTAATTAAATCTTCTTCAGTAATACTGACTAAGCCTCAATCTCCGCCATCCAATCTAAAAGATTTGAAAGAATCTGCGGAAACCAAAAAATTGCCTAGATAAATTGTTTAAGACTGTTAATGAGTAAGCCGACTTTTTTATTTTTCCTCATAATTTCCATTTAAATGTATATAGTCTTATTATTATTAGATTCGTCTTTTTAAAATGGAAACAACAAATTTTGGTTTTGTAGCAAGTCTTCTTTTTGTCGGAGTACCTACAATTTTTCTAATTGGGCTTTTTATATCAACACAAGATGGAGAGAAATCAAGCTTTTATTCAGACTCTAGTAAAGGAAAGCTTGGTCCTAAGCGTTAAGCTTCTTTATTTCGATGGTAATAATCTCCGCAAAAAATTTTTTGTTGTGGGAAAAAAAACAATTATCTAAAGGAGGAGATAAAAATTCACTTAGCCTTTTGATAGATTTATTAGGTGGATTGTCAAAAAAAAAATTAAATTTTCTTAAAATAAAATCAGAAAAAAACGTAGAATTAAAAATAAATTTAGAATTACTCGAGTATTTTTGGGACCAACACTTAAGTTCCTCTATACCTATTCAATATTTAAGCGGTATCTCTTATTGGAGGGATCTCAAATTAGAGGTTTCAAACAAAGTTCTTATTCCAAGGGCAGAAACCGAAATGATGATTGAAATAATTACAGAAAGATTTAAAAATAAGAATGAAAAAATAAATTTTGTTGATCTAGGAACTGGTTCAGGTGCTATTGGCATCGCTTTAGCACTGTTAAATCCACAATGGAATGGATTAGCAACTGATATTGATAAAAATGCTATCGAAATTGCATCGAGAAATTTTACTAAGAACACTAATCAATCAAATTTGAAATTTTATCTTGGGAATTGGTGGAATCCTCTTGTAAATTTCAAAGGGGAAATAGATTTAGCTGTAGCTAATCCTCCTTATATTCCACTTGAAACATACAATGAATTACCAAAAGAGGTTAAGAAATTTGAACCTAGAATTGCTCTTTTGGGAGGCGAAGACGGCTTAGAACAAATAGAGGAAATAGTTAGGTATGCGCCCTCTTATTTAAAAGAAAAAGGCTATTTATTAATAGAGAATCATTATGACCAAGGCGACAGAGTTAAACAATTATTTCTTGAAAATAGATTTACTTCAGTGAAAGTATTAAAAGATTTGTCTGGGATTGGAAGATTTACAATAGGTAGATATAAATAAATTATTAATTAATAGTTTAAATGAATGTCATAGATCAAAAATTAGCTTTAAAAAAACTAGATAATGGGTTACCTATAATTTTTCAAACTGATACTTTACCAGCTATTGGATGCTTACCAAAGTTTTCAGAGATAATTTACAAAACAAAAAAAAGAGATAAAAATAAACCTTTGATTTTAATGGCGGCTGAAATTTTTCAATTAAATGGCTTTGTGCATGAATCTGCCTTGGAAGATTTCAAATATATGGCTTCTAGATACTGGCCAGGACCTTTAACAATAATTATTCCCACCTCTGAGAAAAGCAAATCATTTTTGTCTAGTAGTGACTTTACACTTGGTTTAAGAATACCAAACTCAACTATGGCTAAATTACTTATAAAGGAAAGTGGTCCATTATTAACTTCAAGTGCAAATCTTTCAGGGATACCAACAGCTGTTAGTGCAAAAGACATTTCGATTGAATTGCCTGGTGTGGACATATTAGGACCTTTACCTTGGGAAAAATGTAGTGGGAAAGCAAGTACTATAATTTCTTGGATGAATCATGGAAAATGGAAAATTATTAGGGAGGGACAAGTTAAAATTACTGGAATAAAATGATGCTTTTTCTTATTTTTTTTGTCACATTAATTCAAATTTTCTCTCATTGGATATTTGAACCCTTAACAAGGTTTTTAACTCATATTGTTGAAATAAGATTTTTACCAGGGTTTATGTTATTGATTTTTATTTTTCTTTTTTCAACAAAAAAGGGTGATTAAATTTAGAACTTTATAAGATGCCGGCTAACAGATTTGAACTGATGACCTTCGCTTTACAAAAGCGCTGCTCTACCGCTGAGCTAAGCCGGCATAATTTTCATTTTACATACACCTAGGTGTAATTTGAAAATTTATTAATTTAGATTCTGAAACGTTTATTTCTTTTTAGGAGTGTCATAATTTTTTTTAAATTCTATTTCTCCAGTAAGAGTTCTTTTTATAGGAAGATTTGCAACTAATGCAGTCATTCGATCCTCTGTTTCTAGACTGACAGCAACTTCCTCAAAATCAATCTCAACATATTTAGCAACAACATCAAGTATCTCTTTTCTCATTTTATCTAATAAATCAGTTGTCAATGTGCTCATATCAACTCTGTCATGAGCTAAAACAAGTTGCAATCTTTCCCTTGCTGTATTGGCACTTGAAGTTTGTCTGCCTAATAATTTGTTAATAAGGTCTCTAAGAGTCATAATTTTTAAAAAATCTTTGTTTGCATTAATCTCATGAATTTATCTTTAAGACTTTTCCCTTCATTTTTTGGATCGATAATTGGTATATCTTTTCCGGTAAGCCTTTGAGATACATTTAAATAACATTTTTTGGCGGGTGATTTGGTATTAGAAAGAGTTAGGGGCTCACCTCTATTTGTACTTATTATTACTTGTTCATCCTCTAAAACAATACCTAGCAAAGGCAATGAAAGGATACTTTGAACATCTTCTATTGAGAGCATTTCTTGGTTAGCCATCATATTTGGACGAACTCTATTGATTACCAATTGTATTGGCTTTATATCAGAGGTATTTAATATTCCAATTACTCTGTCTGCATCACGAACTGCAGATAATTCGGGATTTGTAACTACTATCGCTTCTTTACAGGCTGAAAGTGCATTTTTGAAACCATCTTCAACACCGGCAGGACAATCAACAAGAACAATATCAAACTTTTCACTCAGTAATTTACTGATTTGTTTCATGTCTTCAGGTTTCATCCAATCAAGCATCCTTGGATCACCAGCTGGTAAGAGAGCTAAGTTAGGTTCTTTTTTATGTCTAACTAATGCTTGGTCAAGACGACAATTTTTGTCAAGAACATCTTGTGCTGTATAAATAATACGATTTTCTAAACCTAAGAGAAGGTCTAAATTCCTTAACCCAAAATCAGCATCTAAAACAGCTGTGGTAACACCACTATTTGCTAGAGCAATTCCAAGGTTTGCTGTCAGGGTGGTTTTACCAACTCCACCTTTACCAGAGCAAATTAATATAGTGCGAGTATCTTCCGGCACAAGAAACTTATAATTTTTCAAATAATAAGCTAGATTTACAAAGTATAAATAAAAAAAAGTTAAGTAATTCTTAAATTTATTTTTTTAAATTAGTTTGTTTCAAAATATTTATTTATTATTGTTTACCGTTTATATCGTAAGGCTTAATGATTATTTTTTGATCTTCTAAAATTGCAATTTCTGGATATTGAAATTTTGGCTTCTCTTTTGGTCCTATAGCTATAATTTCGCAAATTCTTAATTGAATAGGATTTAACCATAGTGAGGCAATTGAAGCTTTTTTATCCCCATTTTCTCCAGCAAATGCTTTCCCTAACAATTTTCCCCATACATAAACGTTATTATTCGCTGAAACTATTGCGCCAGGATTAACATCTCCCATAATAAAAAGATCACCATTCGCAGATATTCTTTCCCCTGATCTAACTGTCCCTTTGTGAAATAGGGGTTTTTTTTGAGACAATGAATCCTGAAATAACTTATTTTTATTATCATTAATATTAGATAACGTTGAGTTTATTTTTAAAGACTTTCCACTTAAGACTGTCTCTCTATTTGTTGAATAGATATAAGAAAAATTAATATTAAGTTTTTGAAGGTTGATTTTGAATTTTGCTAATTCGAGACAATTAATTCCCTCATTTGCAGTAATTAGAGTTGCTTCAGCTGGTTTTTTGAAGGCGCTTGATTCTGAGACGAAATTTTGAAAAAGCTCAAATTTATCGAAAGATATTGTTTTTATTAAATTCTGAGCTGAGTTTCTTAAAATTAATTTCATTATGGCTTATCTCTTAATATTGCAATTTGATCTTCAATATCTCTTCTAAACTCCCCTGGATAAATAATAAGAGAACTATTATTTGACGACATTAATGTTTTTATTAACTCTGATTGATTTTCCAATGAGTTTTGATATTTCCCATCCCATACTTGTAAAGAGTTATTAGATTTGAAACCTTTAAATGATCTTTCTTTGATTCCACAAAATATCTCTGAATCATAATTATTTAATTTACATTTATTTCGAGCAAAAGCTAAGATTTCCATTCTTTTTAATTTGGATAGGAAACTTATGTTTGATGCTTTTAACAAATTTCTATCAATAAACATTCTGCAAAGAGTTTCTAAAGGTTCAAAAGATTCCTCTTTCCATTTCATTAAATGGAAATATAAAACTATATCGTCATTTGCAAGGAAGTCTTTTATTTCAAGATTTTTTGGAGTAAATATCCATTTGTACATACTTTCATCTATCCATATATTTTTTTTGGTGTAATTATCTTTGATAGAAGAAATAATTTTTTCTAAAATCCAAGTAGAAATTTCGTTGATTCTATGGTTATAAATTGTTCTATACATGATGTTTCGTAGAAGTAAAAAATGTTCAATAGCAATAACCCCTTTTGGCTTGATAGCGATATTTCCGTCAGGAGAAAAAGTAAGAGCTGAAATAATTCTTTCCAAATCAACTAGTCCATATTTTGTTCCAGTGTTGTAACTATCACGTAACAAATAATCAAGCCGATCACAATCAATTTCGCTACTAATTAGTGTTTTTAAAGGATTTGAAAATAGATTTTGAGTTGTAAATAAGTTTGCAATTTGATTAGGTAAGTCGCTTCCATAATTAGTAAGAATTGAAGTGATTGGTAAATAATTTTCAACTAAATTTTTTGACCAATACTCATGATTGTGAGAAAATATAACTTCGCTAGTGTGACTTAATGGACCATGGCCTAAATCATGTAGAAGAGCAGCTCCGAAAAGTATAAATTTATTTTTACTAAATTCAGGTTTTGTTTCAACTAATCTTTTATATATCTTTCTAGCAACGCAAAATACACCAATTGAGTGTGTAAATCTACTAGATTCTGCCCCATGGAAAAGAAGAGAGGCAGCACCTAATTGTTTAATCCTTCTTAATCTTTGAAATGACAAAGTATCAATTAGCTGCATTATCATTAACTCTTCAGGTTTACCTGAATCAATAATTATTTCTTTATGTATTGGATCATGAAAAATTCTTTTTTTGTTCATAACTAAAAAATGTTCTGTACATAAAAAATAATTTTTTATTTATTAATATCTTTATTCTCTATTTGATTAATAGATTCTTCGACATCACTTTTATCAAACAAAGAGTTTAAGTATATCTCTGCATTTTTTACCCATTTATCTTCAGAATTCCCGTATTCCCTTGCTTCTGGAAAGTCTAAAATTTTATCTGGAGTTATCCCTTTACCCTGAATATTATTCCCTTTAGGTGTTAAATAACTAGCAACTGTAATAGCTATCCCACTATCTTCTCCTAAACTTTTAAGAGATTGGATAAGTCCTTTCCCATAAGTTTGCTCACCAATCAAAGTTGATCTTTCATTATCTTGCAGGGATCCAGCAAGAATTTCACTAGCGCTTGCGGTCCCTTTATTTACTAAAGTTACCATTGGGCCATCAAAGTAAGTCTTTTTTTGAGAGATTATTGCATCCTTAATCCCATTCCTATCTTTTGTTTCTACAATTGGTTTTTCGCTTAAAAATGAGTCTGCTACTGCAATGCCAGAACTGACTAACCCACCGGAGTTATTTCTTAAATCAAGAATTATCCCCTCAACTTCTTTATCTTTCAGTTCCTTTAAAGCTTCTTCGATTTTTTTGGGAACACTCTCACTAAATTGAGTGATTCTGAGGTATCCAATAGTATGCGAGTCATCTCTTAATCTTTTTGTCCTTACTGGTCTGAGGTCAACAGATCTTCTTTCTAAATCAATCTCTTTTATCTCATCAGATATAGATGTTATTTGAATAAGAACTTTTGTTCCAGATTCTCCTCTAAGCTTTGAAGCAGTATTTGCAAGGCCTAAGTCAGATGATGATATTCCATCAACCTTATCTATTACATCACCGCTAATTATACCTGCTTCTTCGGCAGGGGAACCTGCCAATGTTGAAATAACTTTAATTTTTTTTGTCATTTCATCTTCTCCTAGTTGAAGACCTACTCCATTAATTTCGCTCCCAAAATTACTTGTTTTAAGTAGTTCATAATCTTTTGGTCTTAATATTCTTGTAAAAGGATCCTCAAGCGGTTTTAACATATCTTCAATTGCAGAATAAGCCTCATCACTTGTTTCAATTTGTTTCTGTAATGTTTTTTGTCTAATTCTCTTCCATTGGATATCATCAAGTATTTCCGGATCATAATATCCCTCATTTACTAAGGTCCACGCTTCAAGTACAAATTGCTTGCTATCACTGAGCGCATTAACGCCTGGAATATGTACAAAATTGGTAGAAAAAATACAGATCATGATGATAATGATCCATTTTTTGAATATTAAAAATTTGTTAAAAGATGAATTCATTGGGTTAAGTGTTAACACCAAGTAAGTAAATTTTAAGTAAGCTCTTTGTATAAAAGCTTTTTTTTTTGGATGTCAAACTCCTCATCTGTTTACGACTGGTTTCAAGAGAGACTTGAAATTCAAGACATAACTGACGACGTAACTTCCAAGTACGTACCACCACATGTAAATATTTTTTACTGTTTGGGAGGTATAACTTTAGTATGCTTCTTAATTCAATTTGCAACAGGTTTTGCAATGACTTTTTATTATAAGCCTACTGTTACCCAAGCTTACAATTCTGTAAGCTACTTAATGACTGATGTAAGCTTCGGCTGGCTAATAAGATCTGTTCATAGATGGAGTGCTTCTATGATGGTTTTGATGTTGATCCTTCATGTTTTTAGAGTTTATCTTACAGGTGGATTCAAAAGACCAAGAGAGTTAACTTGGGTAACAGGAGTTGTGATGGCAGTTATAACAGTTGCTTTTGGCGTAACAGGTTATTCACTTCCATGGGATCAGGTTGGATACTGGGCTGTTAAAATAGTTTCAGGTGTTCCAGCAGCTATCCCTGTTATTGGTGATTTTATGGTTGAGCTTCTTCGTGGAGGAGAAAGTGTTGGGCAGTCTACTTTAACAAGATTTTATAGCCTCCATACTTTTGTACTCCCTTGGTCATTAGCTGTTTTTATGCTTATGCATTTTCTTATGATTCGTAAACAAGGTATTTCAGGGCCGTTATAAAACATTATAATCCTAATAAAATTATCTTGACCTGCTTTATATGTCTACTTTAAAAAAACCCGATTTATCCGATCCAAAATTAAGAGCTAAGTTAGCTAAAGGTATGGGCCATAATTATTATGGAGAGCCTGCTTGGCCAAATGATCTTTTGTATATTTTCCCTGTTGTAATACTTGGAACTATTGCTTGTGTTGTTGGATTAGCAGTTTTGGACCCGGCGATGTTGGGAGATAAGGCTAATCCATTTGCTACTCCTCTAGAAATTCTTCCTGAATGGTACCTCTATCCTGTATTTCAAATTCTTAGAGTTGTTCCAAATAAGTTACTTGGAATTGCTCTTCAAACATTAATCCCTCTTGGTTTGATGATTTTGCCTTTTATAGAAAATGTAAATAAATTCTCTAACCCCTTTAGAAGACCTATTGCGATGTCAGCTTTTCTTTTTGGAACTTTTTTAACTATTTATTTAGGTATTGGGGCATGTCTACCAATAGATAAATCCCTTACTTTGGGTTTATTTTAAGATCATTTAAAGATTGAACATATCCAGATCATCATTTTCTTCTCTGAGGAAATGATGCATCAATAGAAAACCAACTATTGTCCATGTTTGATAAGTTCTTGATTGCTGACCAACCCATGTGCCAGTTGGTCCATCAAAATATTCTGCCCACTCTTGTTTAGGTAGTTGATTTAGTTGACACCAATAAGATTCTTCGATTAACGATCGCATCTCTTCCATTAAAATCACATCTTCAGTGGGAAATCTTTTTTGATGTAAAAGAACTGAAACCCCAAAAAACCAAAGTAAACTTGGCCAATGTCCTCCATTATGGTAGCTCCAAGGCCAATTTTTAGGATCTGAGCCAGTTTTATTCTGCCATTCTTCTACATCCAAATGAGGGTGACAAATCCTCATTGGCATTTGTGCCATTAGATGTTGTCTATTATGGAGAATAAGCCTAAATAGAGCTCTTTGCTCTGAAGAAGGTAGTACACTGAACATGCATGCTAGAGAGTTTCCTAAGCTATAAAATCTAAAGTCAGGTCTTCCAGTCCTAATGTTTCCTATTAAATATCCACCCCTGTTTTCCAACCATTCTTGAAGCCATGATGGCACTACTTGAGGCTGGACATTAAATTCATTAAAGTGTTGGTCCTCTCCATATTGTTCTGTTGGTCTTCTTCTTAATGTTTGCATTGTTTGGCTTGTAACCCAGTAATGTTTTAAAAGAAAACTTTTTAAATCTTCAACCCATTGACTAGTAAGAATTAGTCTTTGATCTAATAATCTACTAACGTGATCTTCACGACTTAATTCCATTAGATTAATACAGCTTTTCAAACATCCATGAAGTAAAACCTCTACTTCCAGAGGTGCTCCCCACACATCCATTGGTCTATCAATCATAAATGCACAGTCGGTTACGAAAAGAACAGGCGTCCCCTCAAATGTTGGATGTAAAACTAAATCTAGTAAAAGTTGAATTCCTCTCTGCACACTTTGGCTTTTCCCAAATGAATAATCACCACTTTTATTGACGTAATACCAACATAATATAGGCCACCATAAACTTGCATCAGCAGAGGTAATTCTTCCTATTGATCTCTGACCGTAATCACCAATTAATTTTCCTTTCTCTTCGACAAAACTTGTAGGGAATACTCCTCGAGTTTGATAATTGGTACTTTGTAATTCAAGACATACACTTAAAAATTTTTTGACAATATCGTACCTTTTTTGTGTTATGAGATAAATCATTACTGGAACATTATCTCTTAAAAATATTTCTCCATAATTTAATGTGAGGTTTTTTGATGGGTGCTCTAGTGCAGCTACGCTTCCAACTAACTCCCCTGAGATTTCAACTAAGGTCTTTTCAAAGTGTTCTTTTGCATTTGTTACAATTTTTTCTTCATCTGAACTTGGACGAACTCTTAAATTTTTTTGACTAAATCTTTCTGCCATTTCATTTAAATCCCTTTGATATAAGACTAGTTCTTTAAATAGACTTTTAACGAAAATAAAAATTAATAAAAAAATTATGTATTAATGGTTGCATAATCACAGTCAGATGGTTTAGTATTTCTTTCTGGGCAGAAATATTTTTTTTGCATTACTTAAACGATTATTTTAAATTTATTTTTAGGTAAAAGCTTGAGTTTTTTGGAAATATGATTTCGATCAGTATTTTCAGCCAGTGTAGGGGTTTTCCCCTCAAAATGAGTTAATCATTTATTGTTTAACTTTGCACCTAGAAAATTTAAAACTTAGGAACTGATGCTTTTATTGCGTCGATATTTCATCAAATTTATGTTTGGTGAAGTTAAGATGTATTTGCAATAAAGGTGTGAGGTCCCGTCAAGAATATATAAATTGTTTTCAATTGCTAACTTTTAGCTTTAGGAAACCAACGGATCTGAGATCTTGGAAAGTCACTTTAAAAATATTTTTAATGTGCACTCAAAGTAATCCTTAGCTATCTAAGGAGGCTGAACCTAAATAACTTAAGCCAAGCTTATTTTTATTTGGACAATGCAATTCATATTGAGTAGATTTTTCTACAAAAGGATTTGAACACAACGGAGAGTTTGATCCTGGCTCAGGATGAACGCTGGCGGCGTGCTTAACACATGCAAGTCGAACGAACCTTCGGGTTAGTGGCGGACGGGTGAGTAACGCGTGAGAATCTGCCCTCAGGAGGGGGATAACGGTTGGAAACGACCGCTAATACCCCATATGCCGATAGGTGAAATGAATTTCGCCTGAGGATGAGCTCGCGTCTGATTAGCTTGTTGGTGAGGTAATGGCTCACCAAGGCTTCGATCAGTAGCTGGTCTGAGAGGATGATCAGCCACACTGGGACTGAGACACGGCCCAGACTCCTACGGGAGGCAGCAGTGGGGAATTTTCCGCAATGGGCGAAAGCCTGACGGAGCAACGCCGCGTGAGGGACGAAGGCCTCTGGGCTGTAAACCTCTTTTCTCAAGGAAGAAGATATGACGGTACTTGAGGAATAAGCCACGGCTAATTCCGTGCCAGCAGCCGCGGTAATACGGGAGTGGCAAGCGTTATCCGGAATTATTGGGCGTAAAGCGTCCGCAGGCGGCCTTTCAAGTCTGCTGTTAAAGCGTGGAGCTTAACTCCATTATGGCAGTGGAAACTGATTGGCTTGAGTATGGTAGGGGCAGAGGGAATTCCCGGTGTAGCGGTGAAATGCGTAGATATCGGGAAGAACACCAGTGGCGAAGGCGCTCTGCTGGGCCATTACTGACGCTCATGGACGAAAGCCAGGGGAGCGAAAGGGATTAGATACCCCTGTAGTCCTGGCCGTAAACGATGAACACTAGGTGTCGGGGGAATCGACCCCTTCGGTGTCGTAGCTAACGCGTTAAGTGTTCCGCCTGGGGAGTACGCACGCAAGTGTGAAACTCAAAGGAATTGACGGGGGCCCGCACAAGCGGTGGAGTATGTGGTTTAATTCGATGCAACGCGAAGAACCTTACCAGGGTTTGACATCCTGAGAACCTCTTAGAAATTTGAGGGTGCCTTCGGGAATTCAGTGACAGGTGGTGCATGGCTGTCGTCAGCTCGTGTCGTGAGATGTTGGGTTAAGTCCCGCAACGAGCGCAACCCACGTTTTTAGTTGCCAGCATTTAGTTGGGCACTCTAGAAAGACCGCCGGTGATAAACCGGAGGAAGGTGTGGATGACGTCAAGTCATCATGCCCCTTACACCCTGGGCTACACACGTACTACAATGCTACGGACAAAGGGCAGCAAACTCGCGAGAGCTAGCAAATCCCATAAACCGTGGCTCAGTTCAGATCGTAGGCTGCAACTCGCCTACGTGAAGTAGGAATCGCTAGTAATCGCAGGTCAGCATACTGCGGTGAATACGTTCCCGGGCCTTGTACACACCGCCCGTCACACCATGGAAGTTGGCCATGCCCGAAGTCGTTACTCCAACCCTTGTGGAGGAGGACGCCGAAGGTGGGGCTAATGACTGGGGTGAAGTCGTAACAAGGTAGCCGTACCGGAAGGTGCGGCTGGATCACCTCCTAACAGGGAGACAACAAAATGTAAATATTAATTTTGTCACCTTAGGTCGATCGGTATCTCAGGTTCTTAATTTTAAGAATTTCAGTTTCTAAGTTTTTTCTAGGTCACACCCATTACTTTTTCCTGGGCCATTAGCTCAGGTGGTTAGAGCGCACCCCTGATAAGGGTGAGGTCCCTGGTTCAAGTCCAGGATGGCCCATATCTCTATGTTGGGGGTATAGCTCAGTTGGTAGAGCGCCTGCTTTGCAAGCAGGATGTCAGCGGTTCGAGTCCGCTTACCTCCACTGAATACCGCCTTTTAACATATTGCTAAATAGGGGAATTGTTTTGAAATGTGTACTAACCTACTCTGAGCGAATCTAGCTTCCTATTGTCATTTGATAAATAAGATGCTGGACTCAATTGAATTTTTAATTCATTGTTTTCAGAGAACCTTGACAACTGCATAGATTATTTTTGAAGACAATAAGCATCTTTTAAGATGCAGATTTATTATTTGTGCTAATGCATTAAATAACAATTCTATTAAGCTGATGCTTCAATTATTGAAGTTATTGGTCAAGCTACAAAGGGCTCACGGAGGATACCTAGGCACACAGAGGCGATGAAGGACGTGGTTACCTGCGATAAGTCTCGGGGAGTTGGAAGCACACTTTGATCCGGGAATTTCCGAATGGGGCAACCCCTTGAACGGCCAACTGAATATATAGGTTGGTGCGAGCTAACCCAGCGAACTGAAACATCTTAGTAGCTGGAGGAAGAGAAAGTAAATAACGACTCCCTCAGTAGCGGCGAGCGAACGGGGAACAGCCCAAACCGATAGTCTTGACTATCGGGGTTGTGGGACAGCAATGTGGATCAACAAGTCTAAAAGAAACGTTTGAATGGCGTGCCATAGAGGGTGAAAGCCCCGTAATTGAAAGATAAGTTGACCTAGCTGAATCCCGAGTAGCACGGAGCACGTGGAATTCCGTGTGAATCTGCGAGGACCACCTCGTAAGGCTAAGTACTACTGTGTGACCGATAGTGAAACAGTACCGCGAGGGAAAGGTGAAAAGAACCCCGGGAGGGGAGTGAAATAGAACATGAAACCGTGAGCTTACAAGCAATGGGAGCCCGACTAATCGGGTGACCGTGTGCCTGTTGAAGAATGAGCCGGCGACTTATAGGCACTGGCGGGTTAAACCGGAAATGGTGGAGCCACAGCGAAAGCGAGTCTTAATAGGGCGTTTGTCAGTGTTTATAGACCCGAACCCTGGTGATCTAACCATGGCCAGGATGAAGCTTGGGTGATACCAAGTGGAGGTCCGAACCGACTGAAGTTGAAAATTCAGCGGATGAGCTGTGGTTAGGGGTGAAATGCCAATCGAACCAGGAGCTAGCTGGTTCTCCCCGAAATACGTTGAGGCGTAGCGTCTAGTGCTCCAGCAGGGGGGTAAAGCAACCATTTCGGTGCGGGCTGCGAAAGCGGTACCAAATCGATATGAACTCTGAATACCCTGTGTGTAACTAGGCAGTCAGACTGTGGGGGATAAGCTCCATAGTCAAGAGGGAAACAGCCCAGACCGCCAGCTAAGGTCCCAAAATTAACGCTAAGTGATAAAGGAGGTGGGATTGCCCAGACAACCAGGAGGTTTGCCTAGAAGCAGCCATCCTCAAAGGAGTGCGTAATAGCTCACTGGTCGAGCGATCCTGCGCCGAAAATGAATGGGGCTAAGCGTTATACCGAAGCTGCGGATAAATTTATTTATGGTAGGGGAGCGTTCTATGTTGGGTGAAGCGTTAGCGTAAGCGGACGTGGACGGCATAGAAGTGAGAATGTCGGCTTGAGTAGCGAAAACATGGGTGAGAATCCCATGCCCCGAAACCCTAAGGGTTCCTCCGGCAGGCTCGTCCGCGGAGGGTTAGTCTGGACCTAAGGCGAGGCCGAAAGGCGTAGTCGATGGATAACAGGTCAATATTCCTGTACCAGTTATGTTTTGGGAAGGGGGACGGAGAAGGCTAGCCAGGCCAGATGTTGGTTACTGGTTCAAGCGTTCAAGGCTTTGAGAGATGGAGAAAACATCTTGAGCTGAGGCGTGAGTACGAGCTGCTACGGCAGCGAAGTTGGTGATGTCATGCTTCCAAGAAAAGCCCTATACCCGTTAAGACATAAATGCCAGTACCCGAAACCGACACAGGTGGGGTGGTAGAGAATACCGAGGGGCGCGAGATAACTCTCTCTAAGGAACTCGGCAAAATGGCCCCGTAACTTCGGGAGAAGGGGTGCCAGCGAGAGCTGGTCGCAGTGAAGAGGCGCAAGCGACTGTTTACCAAAAACACAGGTCTCCGCTAAGTCGCAAGACGATGTATGGGGGCTGACACCTGCCCAGTGCCGGAAGGTTAAGGAAGCTGGTTAGCTTTTAGCAAAGCTAGCGACTGAAGCCCCGGTGAACGGCGGCCGTAACTATAACGGTCCTAAGGTAGCGAAATTCCTTGTCGGGTAAGTTCCGACCCGCACGAAAGGTGTAACGATTTGCGCGCTGTCTCGGAGAGAGGCTCGGCGAAATAGAATTGTCTGTGAAGATGCGGACTACATACACCCGGACAGAAAGACCCTATGAAGCTTTACTGTAGTTTGATATTGTGCTCGGGCTCTAATTGCGCAGAATAGGTGGGAGACATTGAAATAGTGCTTGTGGGTACTATTGAGTCATCGGTGAGATACCACTCTATTAGAGCTAGGGTTCTAACGTTTACCCGTTATCCGGGAAGCGGACAGTATCTGATGGGCAGTTTGACTGGGGCGGTCGCCTCCTAAAAGGTAACGGAGGCGCACAAAGGTTCCCTCAGGCTGGTTGGAAATCAGTCGTTGAGTGCAAAAGCAGAAGGGAGCTTGACTGTGAGACCTACAAGTCGAACAGGGACGAAAGTCGGTTTTAGTGATCCGACGGTTCTGCGTGGAAGGGCCGTCGCTCAACGGATAAAAGTTACTCTAGGGATAACAGGCTGATCTCCCCCAAGAGTTCACATCGACGGGGAGGTTTGGCACCTCGATGTCGGCTCATCGCAACCTGGGGCTGAAGTCGGTCCCAAGGGTTGGGCTGTTCGCCCATTAAAGCGGTACGCGAGCTGGGTTCAGAACGTCGTGAGACAGTTCGGTCCATATCCGGTGTATGCGCAGGAATATTGAGAGGATTTCTCCCTAGTACGAGAGGACCGGGAGGAACGCACCTCTGGTGTACCAGTTATCGTGCCAACGGTAAACGCTGGGTAGCCATGTGCGGAGTGGATAACCGCTGAAAGCATCTAAGTGGGAAGCCCACCTCAAGATGAGTATTGCCATGGCTTAAGCCAGTAAGGTCACGGGAAGAACACCCGTTGATAGGCTCTACGTGGAAGCTTGGTAACAAGTGCAGCGGAGGAGTACTAATAGACCGAGGGCTTGACCAAATAAACTTAATTTATTGTCTTTAATTTATATAATTTTCTATGCAGTTCTCAAGGTTCATACTATCCTGGTGTTCATGGCGATGTGGACCCACTCCGATCCATCTCGAACTCGGTTGTGAAACGCATCAGCGGCGAAAATATTTAGGGGGTAGCCCCTTGAGAAAATAGCTCAATGCCAGGTAAAATATTTAAAAGGGTTTACTTTTTTTTTAAAGTAAGCCCTTTTTTATTTCTGACATTTACGACACCAATGTGTACTTCTTCCTGAGATCTTTTGTCTCTCAATTAAATTTTTGCATTTACGACATTGCTTCCCAGTTCTTCTATAAACGTTAGTTTGCAATCCAAAACTACCATTTTCACCTTCTAAGTCTCTAAAGTCACTAAACGTAGTTCCTCCTGCACCAATACTTGTTTTTAAAACCTCAACTATTGCTATCCTAAGTTTTTTTAATTCATTTCTTTTAATTGTTCTAGCCTCTCTAAAAGGGGATATACCAGCTGAGTAAAGACTTTCATCTGCATATATATTTCCTATTCCAGCAACAATTGTTTGATCTAATAAAATAGTTTTTATCGATCTTGTTTTTTTTGATATTATTTTTGCAAGATAATTGAGATTAAAATTTTCAGAAAATGGCTCAGGTCCTAAAGAGCCTAATCCTTTAATAATATCTTTTGGTAATAATCCGTCTCTAACCCACCACATTTGCCCAAAACTCCTTATATCAATATATCTAAGCTCATTATTGTTGTTATCAAAAAATCTTATTCTTGTATGTTTACAAGGGTTAGTAATACCATTATTAAAAGTGAAATAACCAGTCATTCTTAGATGAACGACGAGGAAGCCATTTTTTACTAATGATATTTTATTTCCAGAATTTATATTATCTCTCTCAGTTTTCCTGAGATCTGCGATCAAATATTTTCCTCTTCTATCCCATTTATTTATAAGCGAGTTTTGTAGACCCTCGATAAAGTCTTTTTTGCAGATGGGATATGCAACAGTTGATTCTCTACAGACTTCAACTCTTTTGATAATAAAACTCTTAAGTTTTTGTTCTAAACCTCTTCTAACAGTTTCAACTTCAGGTAACTCAGGCAAATCTCTAAGCTTTCTCTAATTCACTTTCCGCAAAATTATTAGTATTTGCTCCTCCTTCAGTTCCACTTATTCCAGCATAATTTACTTTTTCAAATCTCACTACACAGTTATATTTTATTCCAGTTGTATCTACTGAAGCAACTTTACCAATTTCGTTATACCAGTATGACTCTGGTCTTTTAACTCTTACAAGATCTCCTCTTGAAATTGCCATTAATTTAAATTTAACTATTAAGACAATACCTCAAAAGGGATATTCAAAGATAAATTATTCACACATATTAATCAAAACGATTAGCAAAAATCATTTATTAGATTTTTTTCAAATTTTTCTTTAGCAGGAATCCAACCTCTCCATTTTCTTCCAGGAATTCTTACGTCTAAACTTTTTGTTTCACACTTTATAGAGATAATAACCTTTTTATTATTTTGATTTAGAGCGTTTATAACTCTTCTACCATTTACTTCCTCTAATTCGTTTTGTTGAGTCATAAGAGGTCCATAGGTTTTTTTCTCTTTAATTATTGATTGATTAATCTTTTCTTGTTTAACTATATAAGTAACTTTTTGATTATTGATATTCTTTTTTCTTAAAAATAATTTCGTACCAATTTCTAATGAATCTGGATTCTTAAGATTGTTAAATTCTATTAGGTCTTTAAAACTCAAACCATATTTAGTAGAGATTTCTGTAAGACTTTCACCTTTTTGGACGATATGGTAGCTATTATTTTTACTCTCTTGAATAGAATCAGAAATTTTTAGATTTTGCCCCACATAGATATAATTTTCATTTTTTAAATTATTTAATTTAATAATGAAATCTTTTTTAATTGAATAAAAATTTGAGATACTTGTAATCGTATCGCCTACTTTTACAATATGAATTTTTTTAAAATCTGATATTCCATTATTAAATGATTCTACCTTTGTAGTTTTATCTATTTGTTTATTTGATGAAACAATAATTTCTTCAGCCTCAATAAAACTAGCATTGAAAAAATTAATAATAAAGGCAAATAAAAAGAAAGTTAATTTCATAAACTATATATTTTCTTAAAGATAATGTGTTTACGAAAAATCGCTATAATTTTGAAACCAAATTAATTAATTTAAATCTTAAAAATAAATTTTATAATTTTCATTACTTTCTCATAAGGAGGGTATCTCAAGTTTAAATCAAATAAAAAGCCTTTATAAGTTATTGATTTTTGATTTGAAAAATTCTTAAATCCTTCCTCTCCATGAAATTTACCCATTCCACTTTCTCCAACCCCTCCAAATGGCAAATTTGGGATAAGGACAGGCAACATCACATCGTTAATACATACGGTGCCTGAGCTTGTAACTTTTGAAATATGATCATGGATTTTTTTATTTCCTCCAAAAATATATATTGCTAGAGGTTTTGAAGCTTGATTAATTTTTTTTAATGCCAAATCTTCATTGTCAATTCCAATAACTGGAAGAAGGGAG
Source organism: Prochlorococcus sp. AG-679-P15 (assembly GCA_003210695.1). Taxonomy (GTDB): domain Bacteria; phylum Cyanobacteriota; class Cyanobacteriia; order PCC-6307; family Cyanobiaceae; genus Prochlorococcus_A. The sequence continues at coordinate 25,135 of QCUW01000011.1, forward strand.
CTAAATAATTCTTTTTGAATAATATTTTTATCTTTTAATTTTACTTTTAAAATTGTTGGGGATATTTTCATTCTTTTTTTACTATAAGTTCCACCAAATAAAATACGTTTCTCCTTTTTATATCTTTTGAGAAGTTCTGAAGTTATGGAAAATTGCTTTTTTTGTAATTTAGATAAGTTCTTGGAGATGATTGGATTTTCGCCATAAAAAATTGTAATAAATTTCTTTAACTCCTCAACTAATTGATTTTCAATTTCTTTTTCTACAAATATATGATTAGGAGCCATACATGATTGACCTGAATTGAAAAATTTACCCCATACAATTCTTTTTGCTGCAATTTCTAAATTTGCATTTTTGAAAATAATTACTGGATTTGTTCCACTAAGTTCAAGTGTTAATGGAGTTAAGTTTGTTGAAGCTGATTTCATGATAGATTTCCCCGTTTCAGTACTTCCTGTAAAAAAAATGTGATCGAAGTTTTGTTCTACCAGTTTTATTGACTCTTTATAATCTCCTTCTATAGTTAATAAAATGTCTTTTTGAAAATATTTATCAGTCAAGTTTTTGATTAGTTTAGATATAGTAGAACATTTTTCAGATGGCTTTATTACGGCAGTGTTTCCTGAAGAAAAAATATTTACGAGGGGCTTTAATAGATACAACAAAGGATAATTATAAGGCCCTAAAATTAGAACACAACCGAGTGGTTCGTAGATTACTTTTGAGAATGAGGGGAAAAGATATAATGGCGTTTTTATCTTTTTTGGTCGCATCCATGATCTGAGATTCTTCTTTATTAAGGAAATTTCTTCTTTAATTAAAAGTATTTCTGAAAGAGCTTCAATCTCTGATTTGCCAAGATCAAGGAAAAGAGCTTTTATGATTTCATTTTTATTCTCATCTAAAAGTTTAGAAACCTTACTGATCTGGTGGATTCTCCAACCTATACTTTCTGTTTGACCAGTAATTACTTTATTTTTTAACTCATTAATATTTGCTTTATAAGATTTTTCTAAAGTATTCATCCAGAAAATTTTTATACCTTTGTTAATATATCAGATTAATAATATTAAATATTGAAAAATATTTTGAAAAAAGGCTATATTATTTTTCTAAATAATATAAACACTAAAGCATATTTTATTTTGAAAATATTGAATAAGGAAGCTCAATTTATTATTCCTTCTATTATATGTTTTTTTTTATTTATTTTAATAAACTCTAAACGTTTTTTCTTGCTTTCGGACCTTTCCTATTGGTCAGGTAATCTTATTAATCAACCGTATAGGATATTAAGTTATAGTTTTGTACACAAAGATTTTAATCATTTATTATCTAATCTATTTGGAATAGTTGTAGTTAGATATTGTTTCATAAATTTGAATTTGAAGAATATATTTCTTTTCCTTTATCTAATTATTCTATTAATACCAATAAAGACTTTTTATTTATTCATAATAGATAATTTTTTATTTTATAATCCCAATCATTTGTTGGTTGGTTTCAGTGGAATTATTTTTGGGACATTTTCCTTCATTTTGCTCTCTTCCATTTATGGGAAAGAATACATTTTAAACATCTTTATTGGTTTAAAAAAGAACAATCAAATTTATAGATTAATGACTTTTTTTTTATCATTAGGGATTGTTTATTCTTTGTTGCCAAGCATAAGCTTATCCGGACATATCGCGGGAATATTGAGTGGATTTATAATTTTTTTTCTTTGAATATAAAATATCTTATTCCTTAGGATTGATTAAACTAACTACCTTAAAATCTTAAAACTTGTATTTTATTAAGTTAAGATATTATTAATGAAGAAAAATTTTTCAATCAGATTAATATCTAATGATGAGATTCAGAAAGTTACTGATTGGGCTAGGTTAGAGGGATTTGCTCCTGGCTTTGATGACATATCAATTTATAAAAATACCGATAAAAAAGGGATATGGGTTGGATGTCTTGATAACAATCCTATAGGTTCTATCGCTTGTGTTAAATATAATTCTTCTTATGGATTTATAGGGTTATTCATCGTAAAAAAAGAATTCCGAAAAATGGGTTTTGGAGTCAAATTATGGAAACATGCATTAGATTATTTGAAATATATCGATTGTATTGGTTTAGAAGCTGCTCCAAATAGATTGGATGATTATCAAAAGTGGGGTTTTAAAAAATCCTCAATAACAAATAGATGGAAATCAGAGGGTATTCAAGATTTGCCATGCAGTAATTTTTATGAAGATGAAAATAATACTTTTAAAGTTGTCCAAGGTAGTGAGATTTCCCCTGAAGCGGTCTTAATATATGACTCACAGCGAGAACCTAGTCCTAGACCACATTTCTTGAAGTATTGGTTGAACGATTCTTTTGGGAATGTTAGTGCGCTTGTCGATAATAACGGAATGTGCCATGGCTTTGGGAGAATAAGACCTTGCATGCTTCAGGATAATAATCAAGGATGGCGAATAGGACCTCTTCTGGCTGATACCCCTCCCTTAGCGGAATTACTTATAAGGAAATTAATTAAAAATCTAGAAACTGAAATCTTATTGGACTGCTCAAATCTCAATCCTTATGCAAATTATCTTTTATCTAATATGGGTTTTAAAGAAATTTCAAAAACTTATAGAATGTATAAAGGTATTCAACCTTCGTGCCCAATGAATCAGGTATATGGACTTGCTTGTCTAGAGTTGGGCTAGTAATTTATCTAAATTTAATATATTTTTATTTAATTTATCTTTTCATAAATAGAAACTTTATAGTTACAGAGTTATAGCTCTATTAGTTTTTGAGAAGGTTAATTTTCAGCTGTTCTTAATATCCTTTCTACAGTATCTGCGTTGATTATTATGATTTCTCCATTATCAATATCTGCCACTTGAAATAAGGTCCATGAAGTTGGATTTCTTGCTCCTCCTATACAGTTAATCACTTGCCCAATCCAATATTCATGGCGACTATTTTTAGTATTCTCTGGAGGTTTTTCATTTCTAATTACTACATGATCACCAGGCTTAACGAAAAGAAATTCGTAAGTTTTCGAAGAGACCATAGTGCAATACGCTTTATAGTACAAGTATACTATAAAGTGTATTATTAGTCTTAGTTTATAGGCAGTATTTATTCTCTTAATTAAGCAAAATATGATTTATAACAAAAAGATAGCATTCTATTTAAATCAGTAATAATTACACTTAGCTATGAATATTTTGTATCTATAAATGGTGATTAAATTAAAAGAAATATGATTGAAAAAATATGGTAACTGATCGTTTAAATTAAAATTGATTTCAACTGATCAAGGATGTCTGTACGACTAGAAACTAATTTTGTAAATAATAAGTAAACTAATCCCCCCATGGCAATTCTTCCGTTTAATTTTTCTAACTGTTTTAATTTTTTAAACAACCTTTTTTTAAATTCTTCTCAAAATCTAGCTGCTTGTATTAAAAAAAAAGTATCAGTTGCTTCTAAAGGTTAATTTATTTTAATCATGTATATATAAGTTTTGCTTTAAAAATTTTTTTAAAATAAATGTTGAAGGCAATTAAAGCCAACCCTCTTTCATTTTTAAATAAAGTTTTTCCGTTTCAGCGGAATAGATATTACTCTCTTGATATGATTGCTGTTGCTGCTGTTGCTGTTGTTGAGTGGAATCGATCTCTTGAGGTTGAACTTCTCTCATTGAATCACAAAAATTAGTGTGTTTATTCTCTCATATTTAAAGCTTTTTTTGTTTAATTCAATTCTTAAATTTTATTTAAATTTTATATTTTGTCTATGATTAATTAAAAAATTATTTAGCAGCAGTAGTTTTGGAGTATAGAAATTGAACCTCCCAATATACTATTCCAAGAAAAATTGTACTTGCAAGAAGAATTTCAGAGATCGTAAGCATAGCTTTATCATTAGTAATTTAATTTTCGTATCAATTTACACAGAATGCAATAGGTACTATTTACATTTTAAATAAATCTTGCTTAGTTAAATAAGACTTTAAATAATATAAAATTAAAAATAAGCTATAAATTCCTCAGTGGAAAATTCTTTAAACTTATCTATCCTGATACCTCTGATTCCATTAAGTATCACTTTATTTGTATTAATTTTATTAGTAAGTTTTAAAAGAACTATAAATAGATTAACTAAACCAGTAAGCTTTCTTTTTGTCTTTTCTTTGTTGAGCTCTGCAATAATAAGTTCATATTTTTATTTAAAAAAAATTGAAGGTGAAGTGTTTTTATCTAATTATCTAAAACTCTTTGAAAATAAAAATTTAGTTCTTCATTTAAATTCTCTAACTGAAAAAATCACAATATTTTTTACCTTAATAATTGCGATATTAATTGGAGGACTGTTTTACAAATTGCCAAGACAAAAGGGTTATGTCTCATTGTTGATAGGAATTGGATTTATTTCTTCTTCAATAATATTTGCAGTGATGTTTCTAAATTTTTAGAATAATTTAGGATTGAGTTAACATCCCTAATGCTTCTTTAAGCTCCTTAACGTGATTAAGTTCGTCTTGTGCGATTTCTTTTATCCTTTGATCATTAGAGTGGTTTTTTAAGTATTTTGTATAAGTATTAAATGCATGCTCTTCAATTTTTATATTTACGTCATAAGCATTAGTTGGAGAACAGAAATAATAAATAACCATGATCCAGTAATAGAAAAGTACAAGATGCCTTGCTAAAAATCTATCGATCCAAAATTTATCTCCGCCTCTTTTCTCCATTTCTTTAAGATGCTCTGTTTCGTTAATTGCTTGATAAAAATGTTCTTTCATTAAGAACATGGTCATATCATTTTTTATTCCAAGTGATTCTTTGAAATGAAGAACTGAAAGAAAAGCAAAGTAAGGAGATCTTGCTATAACTTCTAATACCCAGAATCTTTGTAAATGCCTATCAGAATATATGAAGTCAAGAATTTTTACTGTGTTGTTTAGAATTAATGAGTTTAAATTCTTCATGGAAACCTAGCTTCTAATATTAAGTATAATTACTTAATTATTATTGATCTATGCTTTTTAGCTTAAATTAACTAAAAATTAATATTTTTAATGTTTAAGCAAATCAGGATTAAGTCTTGAAAAAGTTTTTTTTTGCAGCATATTTTGAGTAGATAAATTTTTCCAATGACTTCAACAGAAAAGATTGCTAATGCTAAAAAGAGAATTAGTGAGTTAGAGAGGTTAATTAAATGCTGGGATACTTCAGAAGACAAAAATATTAATAACATTGATTTAGAAGTAAATAATGAAAAAGTTGCCGCCTAATTCATTTGATTTTGAGATAAGCTTTTATCGATTTTTACAATATATTGATTAGATTAATAAATTTTTTAATATCCAATTATTTATTTGTATTTAATTAGAGCATTTAAACCTATTTTCAAAATTAGTAATTACTAATAATCTGATTAGATGTTGATGTTTTTTATGAATACATTTTCTAATAAATACTTGTTTCCTATAAAGTTTTTGCCTTGGATATTTTGGGGAATTATTTCAGTTGCGAGTGTTTATTTATTCTCCAATGCATGGATATATTAGAGGTTTGAATAACTAGATTTGTTAGCTCCTTTTAATCCAATCAGGTGAGCCTCCAAACCAGTCAGATATATCGTCATTATTTGGATTAAAATGATTCTCTCTGTCCAAACCGTCAAT
>QCUW01000012.1 GCA_003210695.1 Prochlorococcus sp. AG-679-P15
AGTAAGTTTTGAAATGTTTAATAAAGCATCTAAATCATTTATTAGAGGTTTCAAAGCGATCTGAGGATTTAACGAAAGATTCTGTTGAGGATTGAAAAATTTCTCAAAGTAAAGTCTTAATGTTGCACCCTTCGTTCCAGTTCCAGAAAGACGCACAATTACTCGCGAATTATCATCAAGCACCAATCTTAAACCTTGATTTTCACTCGTGGAATTATCAACGGGATCTAAATATGAAAAGTTATCTGCAATTTTAACTGAATTGCCAGCAAAACTATTTCCTTTTAAATGTTCGAGCATAGAAGTTAGGTTATCAAAGATTTGATTAGCAATATTTGAAGGAATTGACTCATAATCATGTCTTGAATAATAATTCCTACCAAATTGTTTCCAATGATTCTGAATCAAATCACTTACCGAACATTTTTTCTCAGCTAAAACTTGTAACCAATACAAAACTGCCCATAATCCATCTTTCTCTCTCACATGATTACTACCTGTTCCGAAACTTTCTTCTCCACATAAAGTAATTAAATTAGAATCTAAAAGATTTCCAAAAAACTTCCAGCCAGTAGGTGTCTCGAAACAAGGTATATTTAATGCTCGAGCAACATTATCAACCGCTGTACTAGTTGGCATGGATCGTGCCACACCTGTAATACCATCTTTATAACCAGGGACACATTTTGTGTTAGCAGTTATAACTGCAAGGCTATCACTAGGATTTACAAAACATCCACTTCCTAAAATCATATTCCTATCTCCATCTCCATCGCATGCGGCACCAAAACTATAAGATTTTTTATTTAATAACAAATCAGCCAAGTGGGATGCGTAAGTAAGATTAGGATCAGGATGTAAACCTCCAAAATCTTTTAACGGGTTACCATTCATGACACAATCATGTGCAAGACCCATTTTTTCAACAAAAATATTTTTTGCATATGGGCCTGTAACCGCATTCATTGCATCAAAGATTAACGAGAAGTCTTTTTTTAAAAAATCACTAATTTGATCAAAATCAAAAATTTTTTCCATCAAATTAGAATAATCTTTTAATCCATCAATAATTTCTAAGGTAGTTTCACCATAAGGATAGGTTCCATATTCACTAAAATCAGGTAATTGAATTTTACAAATTTTATAACTAGTTAGTAATTGTGAAGCCTTGAAAATCTTATTAGTAATTATCTCAGGAGCTGGGCCACCATTAGAGATATTCAATTTCACTCCAAAGTCGCCATCAATCCCACCAGGATTATGACTTGCAGAAAGAATAATTCCACCAATAGCCTTTTCTTTTCTAATTAAATGTGATGTCGCAGGAGTAGATAATAAACCGTATTTTGGAACAATAACCTTTTGAACTTTATGAGCAATGCATATTTGGACAATTTTTTCTATTGCTTCAATATTGCCATATCTGCCATCACCACCAACTACTAATGTTGAACCTTTTAAATCTTCCAATGATTGTAAGATTGCTTCAATAAAAACTTCTAGATAATGTTCTTCCTGAAACTTTAAAGTGCTTTTTCTTAAACCAGAAGTGCCTGGTTTTTGGTCTAAAAAAGGAGAATTTATATTTATTACATTAACTTCAGTCATACTTTTAAGAAACTCTTAAAAATCTAACTAAATTAATGAGGCATTTCGGATGTTCTTAACATAGCGATAAACCATACAGAAGAAATAACTAGTGCGCTAAGAATTCCATAATTAACTCCAAACTTAGAAATAGTAACAGGAACTATCAAAGGAAAAGTTAAAGCACCAAATAAAGGAGTAAAAGCAACAATTTTCTTAAGCATTGACTTATTTATTTAAAACCATTCCGTCTCAGCATTATCTTTTTCATTAGTATCGTCAAGAGGAGTATCCCTATCAAATTTCATTGTGATACTTTTTTCTTGTGCACCTGAAGAGTCAACAGCTTTAATTTCATATTTTTGAGAGCCATCCCTAAATGGTACTTGAAGTCTAAAGGTACCATCAGAGGCTAAAGGCACTTCTTCTTCCCCAATAGTTAGCTTGGCAGATGGATCAGTTGCCCCATATACAATTAATTCAGCATCAGCTACTAACCAGAAGGATCTGTTTTGAACTATTCCACTACCAGATTCATTTAAACCTGAAGACCATTGACCTGCGCCAGAATCAGTAATATCAGAATTTACATTTGTTGAATTACTATCTTGCATAAACTCTTCAGATCCTACTCTTCTTCTTTTAGGAAAACTTGTGGCTGCCTGATACAAGCGCTCATGCAAGCCATTGACTTCTTGTCCTTGCGAACTTTGAATTGTTGAAGGTGAGTCAGATGATGATGATACTTCCAAATTAAAAGGAACAAATTTGTCTAAAACCTGCTCTGAAGGATGAGAACCAGGAACACGGCTGACAGAAGAAAAAGCTAGTGACATCCATTTTAAGCCGTATTTATAACCCAATTCAACCTTATAGTCCCTATTTGCAAGAGGAATAGGCAAATACCATTCAGTGCTAAAACTATCAACATTAATTTCTCTTAATGTTCCCTGATTTAATTGCCCTTCTCCAACACCCGTCGCATCAAACAAACGTAAACACAGTTTACTAGCTCCTAAAGACTGAGCTTTCTCCCGATCACCTTCTGAAATTTGCCAAAAAACATAAGCCCATTCTGGATCTCTAGGTAAAAATACAACCTTTGTAGTAAGTATTTCTTTTGGGGATTGTTCTGTAGGATTGGATATTGTTTCAGGAATTTTGTTAACTAGAGTTTTATCTGTTATTTCAGTAACGTTTTTTTGATATTTGACTATGAGATCAATTAATGCAGCTTTTGTTTTTCGACTATAAAGGGGAACAGATAATTTACTAGCTACTTGACGGAGTTGCCTGAGGGTTAGACTGAGTAAATTTTCTTTATTCTTGATCCCTTCAACCACTTTTTAACTCCATAATTAGTTTGGGATCAGTATGTTCTTTTTTTTTGCAGATTGCGGGATATTAGAGGTAGTCGTCAGGATCTTCTGACTACTTTCAAGTTTTAAGAATTTACAACTTCCTTGTAAATGCTTGGTATAGTTAAATTTTTAACAAATTATGATATCTATAGGATATAAATTAATTTTCTTTTTTTTTAAATTTTATTACCTTAAATTGTTAAGAACTCAACAAAAATATATTTTTTCTTCGGGATCACTTCACATTAATTTCATCCATTTTGTTCCACTAGAGTTATTAAATCCTCAAGATCCAAATCCTTGAATTTTTTTTCAATGCTTTGAGAAAAAGAATTTAATTTTTTAGCAGCAGAAGACATTTGTTCGTAAAAAAGTTGATTAAAGTTTTTATCATTAAATTTCTCAGCCTGTCTTTCACACCATTCTCTGAGAAGCTTATCTTCTTCAAACAAAGTTATATCATCTTTTGCGATCTCTTTTAGAACTTCAAGGCAATGTGCAAGTAATCTAACATGGTGCTTTTTGATTATGGGCAAATTCAGTTGATCAATATTTTTCACGATCTCATCGCTTAAGGGACTTGGAAAAGAATTTATTTGATTAGACATTAATTTTTTGATTTAATTAAAGATAAAAACTCAATATTGGGCACATATTTAGCTAAAGTATAGAAAACTAATTGTAATAGATTAATTTATAGAAATTATGGTAAGTGAAAATTTAGTTAAAGATGTCGTAACTGAACCATACAAATATGGTTTCGTTACCGATATCGAAACTGAAAAGATTTCCAAAGGGCTAAATGAAGATACAATTCGATTAATTTCAGAAAAAAAAGAAGAGCCTGAATATCTTCTCAATTTTAGACTTAATGCCTTTAGGAAATGGCAAAACATGAAGGAGCCTAACTGGGCAGATCTAGGTTACAAAAAGATTGATTATCAAGATATAATTTACTATTCTGCACCCAAACAAAAAGAAAAAATCTCTAGCTTAGATGAAGTTGATCCCAAGCTCCTAGAAACTTTTGATAAATTAGGAATTCCTCTTACTGAACAAAAAAAACTTACAAACGTTGCTGTTGATGCAGTATTTGACAGTGTTTCTATAGCAACAACCTTCAAAAAAGAACTTGCCGAGCATGGGGTAATATTTTGTTCTATAAGTGAAGCAGTCAAAGATTACTCACATTTAATAGAAAAATATTTAGGCTCTGTAGTACCGGCAAATGATAATTACTTTGCTGCATTAAACTCTGCTGTTTTTAGTGATGGTTCATTCGTTTACATCCCAAAAGGGGTTAAATGTCCGATGGATCTTTCATCCTATTTTAGGATCAATAGTGGGGATTCTGGTCAGTTTGAAAGAACTCTAATCATCGCAGAAGAATGTAGCTCCGTCAGCTACCTTGAAGGATGTACAGCTCCAATGTTTGATACCAATACTTTGCACGCAGCCGTTGTTGAACTTATCGCCTTAGACGATGCCTCAATTAAATATTCAACAGTACAAAATTGGTATGCTGGAAACGAAGAGGGAGTTGGAGGAATTTTTAATTTTGTCACCAAAAGGGGTAAATGTTTAGGTAAGAGAAGTAAAATAAGTTGGTCCCAAGTTGAAACAGGCTCTGCCATAACATGGAAATATCCTAGCTGTCTTCTTTTAGGAGAAGAATCGGTAGGGGAATTTTATTCTGTAGCACTTACCAATAATCTGCAACAGGCTGATACAGGTACAAAAATGATTCACATTGGTCCTAAAACTAAATCAACAATTGTTAGCAAAGGAATTAGTGCAGGAAATTCAGTGAATAGTTATAGAGGGCTTGTAAAAATGGGTTCAAAAGCTATTGGATCAAGAAATTATAGTCAATGTGATTCAATGTTAATAGGCGATCAAGCTGCTGCTAATACATTTCCTTATATTCAATCTCAACAACCAAATTCAGAAATTGAGCATGAAGCAAGTACATGTAGAATTTCTGAAGATCAACTTTTTTATTTACAAAGCAGAGGTATTGAATTTGAAGAGGCTGTATCAATGATGGTAAGTGGTTTTTGTAGAGATGTATTTAATCAACTACCAATGGAATTCGCGGCTGAAGCAGATAAGCTCCTTGCCCTCAAATTAGAAGGTTCCGTTGGATAATCAATTAATCTCAAAAGTGCGATGCAAAGCAAAACGAAAGAATTAGATCCAATATTAGAAGTAAATAATCTTTTTGCATCTATAGAAAATCTTCCTATTTTAAAAGGGATTACCATTTCAGTTAATCCTGGCGAAATTCACGCAATCATGGGAAGAAATGGATGTGGCAAAAGTACTCTTTCAAAGATCATTGCGGGTCATCCATCATACAAAATAACTAAAGGTGAAATAAAATTTACCGGAAACGATATTCAATCTTTAGAGCCAGAAGAGAGAGCTCAATCTGGTATTTTTCTTGGTTTTCAATATCCGATTGAAATTCCAGGAGTAAGTAATCTAGAATTTCTTAGAGTTGCAACAAACGCAAGAAGAAAATTTCTTAATAAAGAAGAACTAGATACTTTTGATTTTGAAGACTTAGTAAAAGAAAAACTTGACTTAGTCAAAATGGATTCTGCTTTTTTATCGAGGAGTATTAATCAAGGATTTTCAGGTGGAGAAAAGAAAAGGAATGAAATATTACAAATGGCATTATTAGAACCACAAATTGCAATTTTGGATGAAACTGACTCAGGTTTAGATATTGATGCACTTAGGATAGTTGCCTCAGGTATTAAGAAGATATCTAATGAACAAACCGGAATTATATTAATCACACACTATCAGAGACTATTAGACGAAATACAGCCCGATTATGTACATGTAATGGCAGACGGTAAAATAATAAAAACTGGAGAAAGTGATCTTGCCCTAGAGCTTGAAAAAAATGGATATGAATGGACTGATAATTTTATAGAAGAGCGATAAATCAATGCAAATTATTGAAGAAATCAAAAAGAATGAATTAATTAGTAATCCATCTGAGATACAAAAAATTTGTCTTGATAAATTAAAATTAAATCCGTTACCAAATATCAAAAGTGAATACTGGAGACTTTCAAATAAATCTAAATTTTCAAGTTTTTTAGACCATTCAATTAAGAATAAAGAAACTAAAGTTAATCTCCCATATAAAAAAGCCTCTCAAAATATAATTAGACTGATCATCGGAGAAAATAACTCAATCAATTTAGAAAAAGAAAACTATTCAATCAAAGAATTAAAAGAGATCGAAATAGTAGACTATATAAAAAAAAATATATATAATTCTGATCAAAATGATCATTGGAGTGACTTACTAAATCATTGTTTAAGTTCTAAAGAAAACATCTTAGGTTTAAATATTTCTGGTATTAAAATTCCTCCTCTTGAGATATTTAGTGCTTCCTCACCCGATTCTTTTAATGCTAAAACACTTATTTTATTCTTTGAAAAGAATTCTAAGGTCGATTTAATACAAATTAATCTCGGAAACCAAAATTCTTCACTATCTCAATCAACTTATTTGTGTCTAGAAGAAAATACTTCGGTTAATCATGGTGTAGTTTCCTATGGAGAAAGCAAATCTAATTTATTAAATTCTTTAAATGTAATTCAAAAGGCCAACAGTGAGTACAACCTAGGATCACTACATTTCAAATTTAATTATGCAAGATTTGAAATCCATATTAATCAATTAGATGGAAATGCCAAAACAAATTTAAAAGGAATACAGATAACAAAAAATAATGACCAAATAGCTACTTATACAAAAATGGAATTTAACGGTCCTAATGGATTTTTAGATCAAATTAATAAATCCTTGGCAGATGATAAATCACATGCAGTCTTTGAAGGTTCCATCATTGTTCCAAAAATTGCGCAAAAGACCGATGCGTCACAATTAAGCAGAAATCTACTTTTATCGAGACACGCAAAAATAGATACTAAACCTCAATTAGAAATAATTGCTGACGATGTAAAATGCAAACATGGTGCAACTATTTCTCAATTAAACGAAGAGGAACTTTTCTATATGAGATCAAGAGGACTCACGTTAGCAGAAGCCAGTAAACTACAATTGAGTTCTTATATACAAGAAGTTATTTCAAGTATTCCTATTTCAAAAGATAGATGGGATTTGCTTGATAAAATTTTAAAAGAAAATAATGGAAACAATTAAAAATTTCCCGAAAATTGATAAAAAAAACTTGCCTCTAATAGGTAAAAAAGACTTTCCTTTATTAGAAAATAATTTCAATAACAAAAATACAATTATTTATCTAGATCACGCTGCAACAACCCAAAAACCAATCCAAGTTCTTGAAAAAATTGATGAATACTACAAGAATTTCAATGCAAACGTTCATAGAGGAGCTCATCAATTAAGTGCAAAAGCAACAGAAGAATTTGAGAATTCAAGATCTTTAATTGCAAAATATGTTAATGCTTATTCAACAAAAGAAATAATTTTTACGAGAAATGCAACTGAAGCTATAAATCTGGTTGCCAGATCATGGGGAGAATTTACTTTAAAAGAGAATGATGAAATTCTTCTGTCAATAATGGAGCATCATAGTAATATTGTTCCTTGGCAAATGGTAGCTGCAAAAAACAAATGTAAACTGAAATTTGTGGGCATAGATCAAGACGGAAGATTAGATATAAATGACTTCAAGTCAAAATTAACAACGAAAACAAAACTAGTAAGCTTACTACATATAAGCAACACTTTAGGGTGCTGTAATCCAATAAAAGAAATAACTAAATTAGCTAGGGATAAGGGTTCTTTAGTTATGCTTGATGCTTGTCAAAGTTTAGCCCATCAAAAGTTAGATATTCATGAACTAGGTATAGATTTTTTAGCCGGTTCAGGACATAAATTATGTGGCCCAACAGGCATAGGTTTCTTATGGTCCAGAAAAGAAATTTTAGAAAAAATTCCTCCTTTTTTTGGTGGTGGTGAAATGATTCAAGATGTTTTTGAAGAGAAAAGTACTTGGGCTGAACTCCCTCATAAATTTGAAGCTGGTACTCCAGCCATTGCTGAAGCAATAGGATTAGCTGCAGCGATTAATTACATTAACAATATTGGGTTAGATCGAATCAATCAATATGAAAAGGAGATTACAAAATATTTATTCAAAAAATTAAATCAAATAGAAGATCTTGAAATAATAGGTCCTTCTCCAGCAATAGATCCCAATAGAGCTTCATTGGCAACGTTTTATGTTAAAGAAATACATTCAAACGACATCGCTGAAATCCTTGATTCTAAAGGTATTTGCATAAGAAGTGGACATCATTGTTGCCAACCTCTGCATAGACATATCGGAATAAATTCAACAGCTAGAATTAGTATGAACTTCACAACTACCAAAGAAGATATCAATACTTTTATAGAAAAACTTAAGGAAACTATTAGTTTTTTAAAACTAAATTCTTAAATATTTAAAGTTTTCTCTAAAAACTGCTGAGTTTTAAGAATAACTTGTTTTTTATTATTAGTATTTTTAAAACCATGCCCTTCATTATCAAAAATTATTACTTCTGAATTTTTATTATTTTTTAGAAGTTTTTCTTTGATTTGTAGAGTTTTTTTGTATGAAATAACTAAATCTTTTTTTCCATGAAATAATAAAACTGGTTTTTTTAATTGATTAATTTTATAAATTGGTGATCGAAGTTGATACTCATTACAAAATTTTGAATATTTACCTATAAGAGAATTTAAATACCCTTTCTCAAATCTATGAGTTTGTTGATGCATATCTTTTAAATCAAGAACAGGATATTTACAAATCGCCACTTTAAACAAATCACCTTCACATAAAGCATTAATTGCAGTTAAACCACCAGCACTATTGCCTAAAATTGCGACTTTGGTGCTATCAACTAAATTTAACCTAATTAAATCAAGTACCAATGCTTTACAATCGTATGAATCTAGAATGCCCCATTTATAATTTAATCTTTCCCTGTACTCTCTTCCAAAACCCGAGGAGCCACCATAATTCACTTCCGCAACTATAAATCCTTTCGAAGTCCAATACTGCACTTCCGAATTTAAAGACCCATCAAAGCAAGCAGTAGGACCACTATGTGCCTTAACAATTAATGGTGACTTAATAAACCTTTCAAAAAGAGGCTTATAAATAAAAGAATGTGTGGGTTGATTATTAAAACCTTTAAACCAAAAAGATTCTGGTCTTGCATATTCATTTACAGACTCTAAGGAGATCTCATTTAATAATTTAGTATGGCTTTTCTCTTCAAAATCACACTCAAATAATTCGTCGAAACAATCAAAACTACCACCTCTAATAACTAATTTTCGATCACAAACATCTAAATCACTTATTGAACAAAATGGTAATTTAAGTTCTTGAATACATTCACAGTTCTGATAATGTTCTAGTACCCAACTATTATTTTGTTTAGCAACACAAAATAAATTTTTTATATTTCCAGCAAAAAGTGAAATTCCAGAAACCCACTGAGGTGATCCATACTCAGTCAAAGGTTTAATTATTCTTTTTTTAAGAATAATATTTTTAATATCAGTTACATCGAGAAATAATAAATTCCACCAGCCTGTACTATCTTCAGAACAGACTAGAAGATTGTCAGTCAGCCAGTAAGGTTGAAAGAATGAAACATTTTTTTCCTCATTCACCAATTTATTAGAAAATTTTTTTATTTTTTGTATCTCTCCATCATTATCAATAATTGCAAAAAAGAGCTCATTTCTTTCCCAAGGCATGGAGCCACAATTCCATTCTGTCCAAGAAAATAAATTAGCTGAGATATTAGAAGATAAATTCCCAGCAAAATTATCAAATTTTTTTATTATACGAATTTCTTGTTTAGTATTATTTAAATTTATTGAGAATAAATAATCTCTTTGTTTTATCTCACATAAACCGTATAAAAGATTGTTTTTAGAAATAACAAATGAAGTATCAAAATTAATTGTTATTGACTCAGTAAGTTGTCTTGGTTCCATATCGCATAACAGATATACGTTTTCATTTTTAGGTACTTTTTCTTGGACTCTTAAAATTTGTAACCACAATGCTTTTGAGAGCTGATCGACCCATATCAAATAAATTTGATCATTTACCTCTATACATTGATATGATTTCCCACCATAACCATGAAAATTACTTTTAATGTAAAAATTATCGCCCGTTAATTTTTGAGGAATTGAATTTTTATCATTAAATGGCTTGGCAAAAATAGCATTTTTATGTGTTTGATCATCAGGAATAATATCAACCCAGAAGATTATATTCTTGATAAGAGATAACTCTTTAAAAGATATATTTTTTTTATCGATTTGCTTAATTTTTAAATTCTTAGCATTACTCATTTAGAAAATTTATTTAAAGATGAATTTAAAGTGCTAGTATTTTTATAGCTTAACTGTTGAGTAAATATTTTTTTTTACCGTGGCAAACAATTTTTCACAACTCGCAAGAAAGTCAAAAGCAAACAGTCCTGCGGAAAAGGTTTCAAAAGTACAAACAGAGGCTCCATCACTAGAAATATATAAACTTGGTGATGATGTTTTGAGAGAAAATGCTAAAAGAATAAGCAAAGTTGATAATTCCATAAGAAATTTAGCTAAAGAAATGCTTCAAAGTATGTATGCAGCCAAAGGGATTGGACTTGCTGCTCCGCAAATAGGAATCAACAAAGAGCTACTTGTAATTGATGTAAATTTTGAAGATGCTGCTGCTGATCCATTAATTTTAATAAATCCAGAAATTACCGATTATGGAACAACTTTAAATTCATATGAAGAGGGGTGTCTAAGTATCCCAGGAGTTTATTTAAACGTTGTAAGACCATCAACAATTAAATTAAGATTTAGAGATGAAATGGGTAGGCCAAGAAAAATGAAAGCTGATGGACTCTTAGCAAGATGCATTCAACATGAAATGGATCATCTCAATGGGGTTTTATTTGTTGATAGAGTGACCTCAAAAGAAGATTTGAATAAAGAACTCATCAAAGAAGGATTTAATCAAAAAGATGTAATACCAATCAACTGATTTAAAAAATAAAAATGACTAAAACTACGATATTTAGCAAAATAATAAATGGTGAGATTCCCTGCGAAAAGCTTCATGAAGATGACCTTTGTATTGCATTTAATGATATTGCCTCTCAAGCTCCAGTTCATTTTTTAGTAATTCCCAAAAAACCATTAGTTAGTTTAGATGAGTGTTTGGAGGAAGATAAAGATTTATTAGGACATCTTCTTTTAATAGGAAAAAATATTGCCAAATCTAAGAAATTAAAGAATTGGAGAACAGTTATTAATACCGGTGAAGAATCTGGACAAACAGTGTTTCATTTACATATACATTTTTTAGCTGGTAGAAAAATGAGTTGGCCTCCGGGTTAAAACTCTCAAAAAAGTTTCTTTTTAGCTATAAATAAGAAAAAATAAAACATGAATTCTCCTGAATCACTTAATGTTAAACCTAAAAATCTATTAAATCTAATTACGACAAATTGGGAAAACTTAGATGAGTCTCAGAAGTTAGTTTTAACTAAAATTTGGAAAGTATTAACTTACAAATGGCAATTACAGATATTATTTAATTTACCTTTTCTAATATGGTGGCTAATGGATGTGTCGATTACAAAAGTACATGAATTTGATTTAAAATTATTATCTTACCTTAACCTTCCTGATTGGGCACTTTCGCTAATAGGTTTTGGACAATCATCTTCATAAAGATATAATCTATTTTATAAAAGTTATAGAAAAAATATGAATAATGTAGTACAAAATAAATCTAAAATATTTTATCAATTACAAAAGCTAAGAAGGTTAGCCCAACCATTTTTTTTACCGATTGATCAATGTAATGGCTTTCAATTTATATGGCTTTTAATATCTCTACTATTTTGTGTAGGTGGTATTGTTCTTGTGGTACTTACAGGAATAATTAGTGTTTTTGAAAGCATTCAACCTATTTTTCTTGAAAAATATTTTGGGGGAGTAGTAAATACTGTCAACACAATATGGTCTGGATGGTGGGGGTTATTATTCTCGGGATTATTTCTTATTGGTTCAGGAAGCTTTTTTAGTTTAAGGCGTCAACTCAAGAATCGTAGATGGCTACATTGGTTATTCCTAGCAGTCATAGTATTAATGCTATTAGCTGTAAACGGAATAAATGCAGGAATAGGATTTATTGCTAGAGATTTAACAAATGCTTTAGTAGAAAAACAACAAGAAGGATTTTATAGAATTTTAGGAATTTATGCTTGTTGCTTTGCTGTTGCTCTGCCTATTCGAGTTTCCCAAATATTCTTTACCTACAAATTAGGAATAATTTGGAGAGAGTGGCTTTCAAAAAGTTTAGTGCAAGACTATATGACAAATAAAGCATACTACCAATTAAATCCCAATGATGAAGAACAAACTGATGTAGATAACCCTGACCAACGAATAACAGATGACACCAGAGCTTTTACTGGCCAAAGTTTATCTTTTACTTTAGGAGTTTTTGATGCGCTTCTTACTTTTTCTCTAAACATTCTCATCTTATGGAGTATTAGTACAACTTTAACCTTTTCATTATTTGGATATGCCGCATTTGCTACAACTATCCTATTGATTGCAGGTAAAAATTTAGTAAAAATTGATTTCGATCAACTTAGATATGAAGCAGATTTCAGATATGGATTAGTGCATATTAGAGATAATGCTGAATCTATAGCTTTTTATTCAGGAGAAAAACCAGAAAAAACTGAAACACAAAGAAGATTAGGCGAAGTGGTCAGAAACTTTAACTTACTAATAATTTGGAGAGTAATAATTGATGTGATGAGACGTTCTATTAATTATGCTGGAAACTTCTTTCCATACCTAATCATGGCAATTCCTTACTTTAAAGGTGATATTGATTATGGTCGTTTTATTCAAGCAAGCTTTGCATTTGGAATGGTAGAAGGTTCGTTGTTTTTTATTGTTAATCAAATAGAAGAGCTTGCAAAGTTCACAGCAGGCATTGGAAGATTAGAAGGCTTTCAGTCAAAAGTTGAAAGTATAAGCCAAACCAAGCCAATAGATAATCAAAATATAATTTCCAATTATTCCTCTATTCTTATAAATGAAGCTGATCTATTTCCACCAGGATCTGAAAAAGCTATTATCAAAAACTTAAATTTAAGCATTGAAATAAATCAATCATTACTTGTGGTAGGACCATCTGGATGTGGGAAAACTTCGCTTTTACGAATGATCAGCGGATTGTGGGAGCCTAATCAAGGTTCGATTAAAAAACCCAAAACAGGTGATTTGTTGTTTATACCCCAAAAGCCATATATGCTTTTAGGTACTTTAAGAGAACAATTATGTTATCCAACAGAAGTCGATAAGTTTAGTGACGATCACTTAGTATCTGTTCTTAATGAGGTAAATCTGAAATCTTTAGCTGATAGATATCCCAATCTTGACGTTAAACAAGATTGGCCAAGAATACTTTCTTTAGGAGAGCAGCAAAGATTAGCTTTCGCAAGATTACTACTAAATTCACCACGTTTTGCTGTATTAGATGAAGCAACTAGTGCGCTAGATATTAAAACTGAAAAGAGATTATATAAATTATTAAAAGAGAGGGAATTATCATTAATAAGCGTTGGACACAGACCTAGCCTAAAAGATTTTCATGAGAATATTTTAGAATTAAATGGAAAAGGAGACTGGAAATTATTCACTACAGATAAGTATAATTTTAATAACTAAAAAAAAAAATGAATTCAAAAGAAGAAGACAATATTAATGGAGAAAACATTAATTCAGAAAATATTAATTCTGAAGAAATTAATATTGATGAGCAAATAATTGAAGTTGAAAATAACTACAAGTTTGGATGGAATGGTTATTCAGAAATAACAAATGGTAGATTTGCAATGCTTGGATTTTTAGCAATTATTTTAATAGAACTATTTAGCCAAAAATCATTCCTAAACTGGGCTGGAATATTTTAATTAATCATCAAACCTTGAGCTGTTATCTCTGGGTTTACTTTTTTTTGTACCTACGGTATATCTACCTGTTTGATTTTTAGAAGTTGATCTTCCACTGGCTGCAGTTCTGCGAGCTGGGCGAGGTTTTTTTACTTCATTTGTATTTTGAGAAAATGATGCATCTTCTACTTTTTCTCTTGAAGTCTGAGTTCTTATAGACGGCCTTGTTGTTTTAGGTGCAGAATCTTTAGGAGAGGAATTATTAGATTCTCTAGAAACTGCTTGATTAGGAAGTGGTCTTGAGCCTCTTTTAACTTCATTTCTTGAAACTCGTCTTTCTCCAAAACTACTTCTTCTTTCATCATTACTCATTATTTCTTCAGACCTACTTCTCCTCCTCCTTGATTCATTATTATCCAATTGACTAGATTCTCTTAAAGAAGTCCTTCTCCTGCTTGCTGCGGACTCAGGGATAGCTCTAGATATGTTTCTCCTTTTCGGTCTGCCTTCCATATAATCATCTTCAATATCATCTTCTTGAGGTTTAAACCTCCTAGAAAACCTATCGGAATCTTCAAATTGATTATAATCATCATTAAATCTAGATCTTGAAGAATTTCGTGGCATTTCTGGCATCTGCTCATCTTCAAAATATGATGATCTTCTTGCTTGGTCAGTTGCAACTCCTCTTAACCGAACACTTTCATATGCAAAAAACACTGTCGTTCCAGCTAGTAAAAACTGGCCAAATTGCAGAATAGGATCTAATCTCCATCCTTGGAAAAATAATATCCCTCCACATAAAAGACCTATTGCTGCAAAGAAAACATCGTAATCTCTTGCCAATGCTGGCTTAAATGACCTCAGAAAATAAAGGCCACCTCCACATACAGCTAGTACGATACCAACAATACTTGCCCAATTTAGACTAGCATTGACCACATTTTTTCTCCAATAACTTATTTTTAAAGGTGCAATAAAACACCATATATTTATAGTTTACTTAAAACTTCAATAAAAACTAGCGTCTACGTGTAGCTGAAGTACGTTCAAGTGAATCTTTTTGACTAACAAAAATCAAAAATGCTGCTGCAGGCACAACTATAAGTAGTGCAGCTGCAAAGAAACTAGCTATCATATTGAATGCGGAATTATTAGTCACTTCTGGAGAAAGATCAGCAGCTAATATTAAATTTGAAATTTGAATCACTTTTTAAAATTAAATTCTGAATTTATAATACGAATTAAATACTAACTTATGGGATCTTTATTAAGATGAATTAAATAATTGTGATTTCATTGTTTCAAAACTATTTGCCCATTTTAAATCTTACGCTAGGAATTCTATTATCATTTCTAACACTAGCTTTTTTAATAAGATTAATATTAACCTGGTACCCAAAAATTGATATAAATAAAGGTTTTTTGTTATTGATTGCAATCCCAACTAGTCCTATTTTAAATTTCACAAGAAAATTGATCCCTCCTATTGGAGGTGTAGATGTAGGTCCCGTAATTTGGATAGGTATCATAAGTTTTCTAAGAGAAATATTAGTTGGTCAACAAGGATTAATCAAACTTGCGATGCAAAAGATCATTAGTTAAGAATGCATCATATAGCTTTTAATTAGTTAGGTAATAATTCTTCTTCAACATATTTTGTATGTATTTTACCTTCCATAAATTTTGTTTTATTGAGAAGGCTTAAATGAAAATTAATTGTTGTTGGAATTCCTGTTACTGCGCATTCATTTAATGCTCTATTCATTCTTTTGATAGCAGTATTCCGATCTTTTCCCCATACTATTAATTTGCCTATGAGTGAATCATAAAATGGTGGAATTTCATAACCAGTATAAACATGACTATCAACTCTTACTCCAGGGCCCCCTGGAGGAAGCCATCCTGTTATTTTCCCAGGTGATGGGCGAAAACTATGTGAAGGATCCTCAGCATTAATTCTGCATTCAATAGCATGACCATTTAATTTAATATCGTCTTGATTAAATCCTAAATTTTCCCCCCCAGCTATTTTAATTTGTTCAGCAATAAGATCAACACCAGTCACCATTTCAGTGACTGGATGTTCTACTTGAATCCTTGTATTCATCTCCATAAAGTAAAAATTATTATTATCATCTACCAAGAATTCAATAGTGCCTGCCCCTTCATAATTAATACTTTTTGCTGCAGCAATAGCTGCCTTACCCATTTTTTCCCTAAGAGAAAGATTAATAGCTGGGCTGGGAGATTCTTCTAGTAACTTTTGATGTCTTCTTTGTACAGAACAATCTCTCTCGCCAAGATGTATTACATTTCCTGACCTATCCGCTAAGATTTGGATTTCAACATGTCTTGGCTTCTTTATAAATTTCTCCATATACAAACCATCATTGCCAAAAGCAGCTTCCGCTTCCCCTTGAGCTGCTTTAAACATTTTTTCTAAAATGGCCTTATTTTCAACCAATCTCATTCCTCTTCCTCCTCCTCCAGCTGTAGCTTTTATGATGACGGGATAGCCAATTTCTTCAGCCATTTTATAGGCCTCATCAATGCTTGATAATAAACCTTTACTTCCTGGTACAGTGGGCACTCCTACTTTTTCCATTGTCTCTTTAGCAGTAGATTTATCTCCCATTGATCTAATTGCGTTTGGAGATGGTCCAATGAAAATTATGCCGTGATCATTACACATCTCAGCAAATTTATCATTTTCTGCAAGAAATCCATAACCTGGATGGATAGCATCAACCCCTCTTGATGTAGCTGCAGCTAAAATATTTGGAATATTTAAATAACTCTTGTTGCTAAGAGAATCACCGACGCAAACCGCTTCATCAGCTAACTGAACATGTAATGCCTTTTTATCTACTGTGCTATAAACAGCAACAGTTGCAATATCAAGCTCTCTACAACTTCGAATAATTCGTAAAGCTATTTCTCCACGATTAGCAATTAAAACTTTTTCAACCATTACAAAATTAAATTTAAGGAATGAAGATGAATTTAAATTGAAAAAAACTTTAGAAAATATTCAATAAATTTTTTTTAATTTCAAGAATGCATTGATTAACAATACAACCTAAAACGTTATATGTGGATAATTATTTATTTTTATGCAATAGAAACATTATTAATCATAAGACATGAAAAAAGTTACTTGAAAATTAATCTTTTCAAAATTTAATTAAAGCTGCTAAATAAACCGGTATCGCAATTTAATGCGCTTAATGTATGATGACCTAGTGGTCTAATAACCCGTCTGTTCTTGAAAACCCTTTGCGGACGTGGCGGAATTGGTAGACGCGCACGTCTAAGGAGCGTGTGGCTTAGGCCTTGCGAGTTCAAGTCTCGCCGTCCGCATTTAACTTATTTTGGATTGTCTGCAATGAAAAAAAAATCAATTGCAGTAATAGTTGTTTCTAATGGGCCTGGAGAATTATCAACATGGGTTAGGCCAGTAGTTGAGAATCTAAATAAGATCAATGATTCCTTAGAAGAAATTGATAGATTAAATTTCTCAATAAATTTGGTTCTAGTACCTTGTCCAAACGCTACAGGTAAAGAATATAAAGTTGCTAAATCATGGAATAAATTTGTATTAATTACTAAACCAAACACATTTTGGAAACTATTAATCAGGCCATATAAATACTCAAAATGGCCTCAAAAAGGGATAGTTATATTTCTTGGTGGAGATCAATTTTGGAGCGTTTTATTAGCAAAAAGATTAGGTTATATAAATATCACATATGCTGAATGGATTTCAAGATGGCCAAGATGGAACAATATAATTGCAGCAATGAATATGAAGGTAAAAAAGAGCATTCCTCAAAAGTATAGATATAAATGTAAAGTTGTTGGCGATTTAATGGCAGACATCAAGAAAAAAAATAACGTTTACTTAAATACAAAGACTAAAAATTGGATTGCATTACTACCAGGTTCCAAAAAAACAAAGCTATCTGTAGGCATTCCCTACTTTCTTGAAATAGCTGACTATATTCATAATAAAAATAAAAATATTAATTTAATTATTCCTATTGCTCCAACAACAAGTACATCCGAATATTTATTCTTTCAAAGTAATCAAAATCCTATTGCAAAACATTATTCGTCCAAAATCAAAAGTATTAAGCAAATAAAAAGTTCGATTTTTGATTATGTTATAGAAACTACAAAAAATACAAAAATTTATTTAATTAATAAACATCCCTGCTATGAAGTATTAAAAAAATGTGATCTCGCGATTACCACAGTTGGAGCAAACACTGCAGAATTAGCAGCACTTGCTTTGCCCATGATAGTTATTCTCCCGACTCAACATTTAAATGTAATGAATTCTTGGGACGGTATTCTTGGAATAATTGGCAAAATTTCTTTCATCAATCAGTTCTTTGCTTTTTTAATTAAAAATTGGTATTTAAAGAAAAAGAAATTTTTTGCTTGGCCAAATATAAAAGCTAAAAAGTTAATTATCCCTGAAAGAATAGGAAATATTTCACCTAAACAAATCGCTAATGAAGCTCTATTTCTAATTAAAAATAAAAAATATTTAAAAGAGCAAAAAGATGATTTAACAAAACAACGAGGGGATACTGGTGCCGTTGAAAAATTATCTTACATTATTTTTAATTCAATCAAAAGACTGAGTTAATTACCAAGGATCGTCAATTTCACCAGATTCTGTCTGAGGATTTTCAATAACAAATTTTTTCTCTTCAACAGGTTCAATATCTAAAGGTTCTTTTGACCGCTGAATTGGTCTCTTTGAAGCCCGATTAGATCTAGGTTGTATTTCCATGTCTATTTCTGTTGTAATTTCGTCATCAATTTTTTTTTCTTTGCCCGTTTGAGATTCTAATTTTTCGGAAAAGTCATTATCTAAATAAAGTCGTTTTTTATTTTTGATTTTTTCTTTTGAATTTTCAATTTCTACATATTCAAGTTCATCTTCGTACTCCTCTTCTTCTTCTATAAATTCTTCTTCTTGCAATTCTTCTTTAATATTTTGTTCTTCTGATTCGGCACCTGACAATAGCTGATTCTCAACTGGAACAAGATTTGCCGTATATCTATTTGCTTCCCTTTCTTCCCAAGAGGAACCACCAACACCAAGTTTTTCAAGTAATCCACTACTTAATTGATTCAGTTTTTCCTCTGCGCCTTCATAAACTATTATTCTGTCAGTACCACTACTCACTATCTCATCAACAGGAATTTCCCAAGTACTTAAAACCCCTTCACCTAAAAGGGGAACTCCCACAGCACCCATCAAAAGCGAAATTAAATCACCAGTCTCAATATCAAAAGCAAATCCTAGAACTCTTCCAAGAAGCTGACCAGATTCCGTAATAACCTGGCAATTTATAACTTTCCCATATCTTTCAGGAGAAAAACCTTCGCTCAAAGAATCTAAAGAATCCACTAAAATTACATCGCCAACCTGCTTTATGCTTTCAAGAGGCATCCATTTAGGTAACCCTGGCAAAAATCTTGTCAGAGGATTATCTCTAAGACCTAAAGCAACTACCTCTCGTCTATCAATATCAACAACGACTTCACCTACAACCCCTAATCTCTTGCCTGTATCAGTAGTAATGACTTGGGTCCCCATAAGTTCCGACCTTAACCATAGACGTTCGCTAGGTACGGAATTACGGCCATTATTATTTGTGGATGTGTTCGACAAACTCATTAATATCTTTCTGACATTCTGACGTAAAAATTTAAAAAAGTGTGATTATGCAGCATTTGGTAATCCAACAACTTGAGTATTAGCACCTCTTGCTTGCGCAACACCAATTGTTCGTTCAGATGCACTTATCATAGGTCTTCTATGACTTACGACTATAAATTGAGCATTTGATGACTGACTTGTTATCAATTTTGATAACCTTTCAACGTTAATACCATCTAAAAAACTATCTACTTCATCTAATGCATAAAAAGGAGAAGGCTTATATTTTTGCAAAGCGAACAAAAAACTTAAAGCCGTTAATGATTTCTCACCACCCGACATTGAAGCTAATCTTCTGACATTTTTTCCTTTTGGATGAGCCACCAAAGTTAAACCTCCCTCCAAAGGTGCCTCTGAATTTTCGAGCTGAAGGAAACCATCTCCGTCTGATAAATTGGCAAAGATCTCTCTAAAATGCTTATCAACTTCTATGAATGCCTGCATAAATGCTTCTTGTCGCATAGTTGAAACAGTTTCTATTCTTAATAATAATTCCGATCTTTCATTGGACAAAACTTCCAATCTTTCTATTAAGTTATTTAATCTCTCTGTCAATTCCTCTAATTCATCTAAAGCTAACATATTTACAGGCTCTAAACTTTCCAATTTCGTATTAATCATTAAGATCTCTGATTGTAATAAATCAAGAGTTATAGTTTCATATTCTCCAAAGCTGGGCAAAGGATCAGGTAGCTCTTTTTTGTAATTTTCTAACTTGATAGTTTCGCTACGCATTTCCTCATTTAGAGAACTTATATCTCTTTCGAGATATTCCAACTTAAGGGTAAGCTGATTTATCTCTTGTCTTTTATTAGAAATAGATGAATTTAACTCATCCCTTTTTCTTCTTAATATTCCAAGATCCTTTTCAAGTAGCGATTTTTGACCATCAAGACTCGCAAGCTCACTCTTATAAGTATCTCTTTTCTTTATCCATTCATTATGGGCATTAGAAAGCTCTTTAATTGATTTTTGTAAATTCTTTTCTTGTAGAGATATTAGATTTAATTGATTGCTAATACGTTCTTGATTTAAAACAAATTGATTCTTTTTATTTAATAATTCATCTTTCTCTTGAATCATTAATTCAAGTTTTTTATCTAATTGTTCGAAATGATTATTATGAGTCATTAAAGAAGATGTTTGATTATCTTCATAATTCTTTTTAAGGATCATCTCCAATTCATCCAACTTTTTTTTAAATGGTTTTATTTCATTTTGAATGCTATCCAACTTTTCATTTAATAAATTATTTTGAGAAGTAAGCTTATTTAGTCTCAGATTATTATCATCAATTCTTTTTATCGAAACGTTTAGAGAATTATTATTTACCTCAATTTCTTTATTAGAGGATACGCAATCCTCTAATATTTTCCTTTGATTATAATTTAATTGATTCAAGTTATTAGTTTTATTTAAAATATCATTATCTGATTTCTTCAAAGCTTCTTTAATGATAGATAGTCTTTGTTTTATGGGATTAGCCTCGTCGATATCATTATTGGTTCCAAACCTGTAAGCAAGATCTTTATTAACTTTACTTCCCCCTGTAATTGCACCACTAACTTCCAATAGTTCTCCACTCAAAGTAACCATTCTAATTTTTTGTTTGGATGATTTCGCTGACTCTAAATCTGCAAAGACTAATGTATCTCCAAAAACATATTGAAAAACATCAGTATAAACATCATCACAATCAATTAAATTAATAGCTCTATCAACAAATCCACTCTCTTTAAAATTCTCAAATCTTTTAAGCGCGAGATTTTTTTTATAAGTTTTTATTCTATTAAGTGGAAGAAAGGTTAATCTACCTGCTTTCTTTTTTTTAAGAATTTCAATAGCTCTTGAAGCAATAGTGTCATTATCAACAACTATTTGTCCAAGTCTATTACCAGCTGCAATTTCCAATGCATATCTGTTTTTTTCATTTACTGCACCCAATTGAGCAACATATCCATGTATACCCTCTAAACCTGCCTCTAAAAGTATCCTTAATGCATATGATCCCCTGGTTTCATTTAGAGCTTCTTTTCTGCTTTCACATCTTGATAAATCCTTTTCAAGCCTTAATTGTTCGTTGTTTAGCCTTAGTTTAGTTTTATTTAACAATTCTATTTCAATTTTTAAATTATCAATCTCAGATCTAATACTGCTCAAATTACGATTTTTTGTATCAGTTGATTTTCCATTAATTTGATTAAATTCTGATAGTTTTTGTTTTTCTAACTTTAAAAGATCAGTTTGAGATGATATTTCTTCTCTTTGAATATTAATTTGTATAATTTCCTCCTCAATCTTCCTTTTACTAGATTCAAGAGGTTGTATTAAAGATTTTGTATTCTCTAGTTCATTATTGAGCTTTATACTTTTCTTTGAAAATTCTCCTGATTCTCCTGCAGCATCAGAAAGTTTTTTTCTAGATAGCTTATGTTTTAGCGTTAAATCTTGAATCTCGATGTTTAATTTTTCTAGATAATTATCATTAAAATGCTCTTGTTGATTTTTTTCTAACTCGGTTCTTTTTTTGGATTTTGCAATATTGTCCCGTTGATCTTGCAATTTAATACCTTCCTCTTTATTAACAACTGCTATTCTTTCTAATTCCCTTAAATTTGAATTTATACTACCAATATCAGAATTTACTTTGATTAAGTTATCTTCTCCTTTCTCTTTTAATTCTTCAATTATGACTGTCATTGCATCTTGCAATACTTGTATTTCTTTACTAAGAGATTCTTTTTGTTGATTAAATAAAATCTTATTCTTCTCCAAGTCAATAGCTTTTTTCTTAATTAATTCAATATTTTTAACTTGTTGATCGAATAAAAGTACTTTTTCAAGTTCCTTAATATGAAAAAATTTTGCCTTTAACTCTTTATATTTTTTAGCTTTTTCACATTCTTTTTCAAGCTTTACTTTGCTAGATTGCAATTCGTTTTCTAGAATCTCACATTTTTCTTGTCTTTCAAACACATCATTAAGTTTTGAATGCGTTTGTTCAATTCTGCTATCAAAAAGAGCTACCCCTGCTAATTCATCAATCAGTGTTCTCCTCTCTTTATTATTCATTGATACTATTCTTGTGACATCTCCCTGCATCACAACATTACTACCTTCTGGATCAACACTTATATCTCTAAGAACTTTCTGTATTTGTTGTAAAGTACACTGGCGTCCGTCAGAGGTATAAGTCGATGCATATGATCCACCAGGCATTAGCCGCAATTTTCTGGAAACTACCCATTCTTTTTGATCTCTATTAAGTGCAATATCATCATCTTCTAAATCCAAAGGGGGAACATCTTCTCTTGGCGACCAATCTTCAATATTGAATTTAACAGAAACAAATGTTTCGGACGATTTACCTTCTTTTACTTTCGAATTATTTATTAAATCTGGTAATCTCTCAGCTCTCATACCTCTACTATTTGCTAAACCTAAACAGAACAAAATCCCGTCCAAAATATTACTTTTCCCAGATCCATTTGGACCTGTAACCACTGTAAAACCTTCTTCAAGAGGAATTTTTACACTTCCTCCAAAAGATTTAAAATTTTCAAACTCGACCTGATTGATGTATACCAATCTCAAGTCACAATAGCTAAGTAAGAATAGCTACTTTTCAGAAAATCTCAAGAGAATTATTAAGATTATTTCTGAAAACAAATTAATTATTTTTCGTTAATTGACAAAAATCCCCATTAATTGTTAACAGACCTTTCAACAAGGTACCATTCAATATAATTTTTAACTCTTGAGAGTCTTGATTATGAGAAATACAAGAGAAAGTTCCATTATCAATTCTTTTTACTAAACCTCTATTATTAGAAAGTTGATATTCAACTCTAGAAAGCCACACCAATCTATGATTTGGTTGTTTGTCTATTTTAATAAAACCTTTATTAAGTAATGGAATTTCGTGAAATTTCCAAGTTAAACAATCTAATTGATCTTCAATAAGAAAATCATAGTGAATATCGATTAATTGACCACCAAGAACCTTATGTTCGAGTAAAACCCATCGATTCATTATCTAGTGCATAAGTAATTTATTTTATTTCAATAATCAATCATTAATTTAAGCGAGCAAGTTAGCTCAAATTAAAAAAGAAAAAACCTAGTTACGAGCATCAGGAACAAATCTCAAAGCAATAAATAGCAAACTACCAGCTCCTGCAATAGCTGCTGCTACTAATCCAAAATCAGTAGGAATTGTACGGGATGCAAAAATAATTGATGCGAGTGTGATATCCATGATGAAATAAAAAACTTAATTTACAAAATCAGTAATAGCTTAACAAAACCTTATTACAGAACAGAGGAGATAAATGAAATGTAAATAAAATTTTATATGTCTATTATTTTATTATTAAAAACAAATCTAAATAGAAGGGTTTCAAATTAAGAAAATACAGACTACTCTTAAAGAAATGAAGGTGGATTAATGGAATCTTTTCATCCTCCCAAAGAAGTTAAAGAAACGATTGATGATTCTGTGCTGCCAAAGGAAGAAGGCATATCAGAAAAATGGTTACGTGAAAAAATCGATAGTTTAATTCCTTTAATACAAGAAAAATGGCCTAATATTGCACAACAAACTCTTGAAACTGCAAAAGGAAGTATTGATGATTTAGTTGGAGTAATAGCAAGTCATACTGGATCATCTGCTAGTGGTATTAAAAATCAATTATTTCAAATCATTGATTCAATTCAAGAAAATAATTGGGAAATTGCAGATAAAATAGAACCAATCGAAAGTCAATTAGAAGAGTTACTAGATGAACTGAACAGTACATTAAGGCCAAAAATAGAAACCCCAATTAGAAAAAAACCAATATTATCTATTGCTATTGCTGCTGTTATAGGATTATTTATAGGTAGTTTAATTAATAGTAGAAATAAATAAATGGATAAACCAAAAAACAAAAACTTTGCTAATACAGCTTCAAGAATCTCTGCAATTGCAAGTTCTGTCATGGATTTGCATGTCCGAATAGCACTTCAAGAAGTTGATAGAGAAAAGAGAAGATTAATAAGCGGGGGGATATTTATTGCTATAGGTGGAATATTATTATTATTAGTTTTAATTTTTATTCACATTATTTTTTATCTAACTCTCATTAAGTTCAATAATTGGGCAACAGAATATAATCTACTTTTAATAATATTCGTTGATTTATTTATTGCAGGTTTAAGCTTAAAGCTTGGTGGAAAACTAGCTAAAGGACCTTATCTACCCCAAACACTAGAGGGTTTGGGTAAAACAACAAAAGCAGTATTAGGTAAAAAATAAATTATCTTATTAAATATTTAATCCATCTACAATCAATCCCTCCATTACTTACAGGTATTTTCAAAGAAGATTTCATTTTTAAATATCTTGTAAGTTTTGGATTGCCACTTAGTAACCAGAATTCCCAACCAGAAAAATTTCTCTTCAAGAATTCACCCATATCCTCATATAAAGTAATTAATTCTTTTTCATCACCTAGTTTTTTTCCATAAGGCGGATTACATAAAACTAATCCTTGTGAAGATTTAAATTGAATTTTTTTAAAATCATCATTAAGTAATTCAATATAATTTTCAAGTCCTGCTAGTTTTATGTTTACTTTTGCTTGATCAAAAACATCTTTATTAATCTCACAACCAATAATTTTTGATAATTTCTCTAAGGTAATAACTTTTTTCTGAGCCTTGTTTTTCTCATCTAGATAGATATCCTTTTTAAAATCAAGCCAATTTTCAAAAAGATAAAAATGTTGAGATTTAAGTGGTACTTTAAGAATTTGATTAATAGCCTCTATTAAAAAAGTTCCTGAACCACACATAAGATCCACCAAAGGCTTGGTTCCATTCCATTCAGTCATCTTTAACAAGCCAGCAGCTAAATTTTCTTTAAGTGGAGCATTTCCAATAGCAGGCCTATAGCCTCTTTTATGAAGACTTTCAAAACTACTCTGCAAGCTAAGAACGCCACTATCATTATTTAAATGTAAGTGAATTATCAAATCAGGATTATCTAAAGAAATATTTGACCTTTTATTCCAAACAGATTGTTGAAGATCTGTAATTGAATTTTTAACCTCAAGAGCAGTGAAATGAGAATGACTTAACGATGAAGTTCTGCCAGTTACTTGAACATTGAATGTTTTTTCAGAGGGTAACCATTTTAACCAATCAAATGAATATCTAACTCCCTGATACAAAGAAAGCCTGTCGAAGCATGCAAAACGTGCGACTTCTCTATAAAAGCGAAAAGCAACTCTTGAAAAAAAATGAATTCTATAGAAAGTAGCATAATCACATTCAAAAGAAACCGATCTTTTAGACGTATTAACATTAAGTCCCCCCAAATCAATAATTTCACTTGCTAAATATTTCTCTAAACCTTCAGGAGATGATGCAATTACATTCATATATATTTAAAAAATTTAATGAAATAACTATTCAATACTCATTTTGCCTGCCAGAATATAAATGTCCAATTGGACTAGGTGATCTCAACCGATGTTTCGGACAGCGGTTCGATTCCGCTCAACTCCATTTTTTTGGGGTTGTAATGGTTTCGACGGGGCGTAAGGAAGATGACTGAAGCCTGCTCGGTTAGAGCAAAAACACAAACGCTAACAAAATCGTTAGTTTCTCCCGTCAAACAGCACCAGTTGCTGCTTGATCTAGAAGGAGATGGGGTGATATCAGCCTTATCAACCAAATGATCCAAGGAGCCTGGAAGGGCTCCACCTTTTTAAATTGATAAAATTTAGTATTAGATAATTTGTTAATTTGTAAAATTTACTTCAAAAGAATGTATAAGAAATTATTTTTTAAATTTTAAGAGTATAAATACTTAGAAGATTATAAAAAAAATATTTTAACGTATTAAAAATTCTTAATACCAATGAGCACAAAAAATAACATTAATTACTTATTAATAAACTTAAAACCTAAAGTTTTAAGATTTACAGGTTCAAACTTTCCGAAAGAACTTTGGAGCAATAATCAAATAAAAAATCATAAAAAAATATCTGCATAATATTGATTTGATACTTTTTTATAAGCTTGAAAAAGGATTACTTGGCATCTTTTTCAAACACTTTTGAGAAGCTTGTTGAAGCATTTCAAATTCTTTTTGATTTAAATTCCAGTTAAAAACGTTGGATATATCAATAACTTGAGACTTCTTTCTCATTCCTACAAGAGGTATGGCTCCCTGATAACAACACCAATTGATTGCTACTTGAGCTTGTGAAACTGATCTTGAAACAGCAATCTTTTTTAGACATTTCCTTAATTCAGTAGTTGATTTTTTATAGTTTTTAAAAATCAAACTACGTAGAAAAGAATTTTGCTTGTCTTCAGCTTTATCAGGATCCATACATAGTATTCCAAAAGATAAAGGACTATAGGCTAAAAAATCAATATCATTATTGTCACAAATTCTTTTTACATTGTTATGCTTTAGGAAATCTGGAGATAATAAAGAAAACTGAATTTGAACACTTTTAACTTTTTTATCTCTTTTTGATAAATATTGAATAATTTTCTTTAATCCTTGGGGTCCAATGTTTGATAATCCAATTTGAAAATTAAAACCTTGATCAATTAAATCGCAAAGATTATTTAATAATTGTAATTCTTGGTAAGGATTATATTTTGCAGTTGACCAATGTATTTGGACTATATCTAATTTATTATTTAATCTTTCTAAACTTTTGAGAAACGGTTTGGTGAAGCCTTTATTCCCAACTCTCCATGGATAAGGAGCAAGCTTTGTAGCTATTTGAATTCGTTTTTTTTGGTAAGTAGGAGTATCTATTAAAAATTTCCCTAAAAGTTCTTCACTTCTTCCATTAAGTTTTCCAGTTCCATAAGAATCTGCACTATCAATTAAGTTAAACCCTCTTTTTAACGCTTCTTTATAAGTCTCACGTAAATCATCATCATTACTAATTTGATAGTCCCAAAAAAATTTATTTCCCCAAGACCATGTTCCTAAGCCAATTCTTTTTTTCACTTACTATTTTTTAAACATACTTTTAAGATTACTCGAAACTATATTTTTCACAAAAAAGTTTTTAGGAAATATAAGTTTTCAAACTTTTCAAATAATTACCTATTGACATTAAGAAATTATTATCCAAAGTAAGGAAAATATTAGTAAAAAATTGTTTATTACTGTTTGTGGTCAAAAAGGAGGCGTTGCTAAAACTTGTACAAGTATTCACCTTGCAAGTATATGGCATTCTGAAGGAAAAAAGGTATGTATAGTTGATGCTGATAAAAATAGATCAGCATTAGCCTACTCATCCAGAGGAAACCTTCCATTTCCCGTTTTTCCAGTTAGTTCAGCTGCAAAAGCCTCCAGATCCTCCGAAATTGTTATTACTGATGGTCAAGCAAGCAGTGATACAGAAGAACTCAAACATCTTGCATATGGATCAGATTTAGTAATTCTACCCACAACCGCAAAAGCAAGATCTGTTGAATTAACTGTTGAACTATCCAGCTTATTAAATACTTTAAAAGTTAATCATGCAGTCGTAATTGTAAAAGTAGATTTTAGACAACAAAAAGCAGCTCAACAAGCTAAGACAGCGTTAGAAAATTTCGGTTTACACGTTTTTGATACATTTATTCCTTTACTTTCAGCATTTGATAAAGCAGAAGCATCTGGAAATGCAGTATTTGATGCTGTAGA
The DNA here is from genome assembly GCA_003210695.1 of Prochlorococcus sp. AG-679-P15. Taxonomy (GTDB): domain Bacteria; phylum Cyanobacteriota; class Cyanobacteriia; order PCC-6307; family Cyanobiaceae; genus Prochlorococcus_A. The sequence goes on from QCUW01000012.1 coordinate 28,391, forward strand.
CGATTTAGGAAGATCAGATCCTCGTCGAATGACGGGCTGGTCTGCCTACTGTTCCATTGCATCTCAAATTCCATGCCTGATTTCGAAGCACTCATCCGACACCAACAACTTAAACAACCAACAAATAATCAGCGCTTAAAAGTAGTTGATTCTCCTGATTTTGAAATAGAAAATAGGGAAAACTCACAAATCATAAAACCCAAGATATTTAATTATTTTATTGGAAGTTTTATTGGTTCTGTAATAGGAACTATTTCAATCCTCTTTCTTTATATAAATGATTATTTACCAATTGAGCTGCTAAAAATTAAGTAGTGTATTCGCTATTTATTTCAACGTACTTTTTAGACAAATCACAACCCCAAGCAGTTCCTTTTTCGATACCAGAATTAAGATTAAGAGCTATAGATACTATATCCTCAACTAAATATTTACCATTCATTTTTGTTCGCATGTAATTGGCAACTTTGTTGGCATCATATTTATTTAACTTACCCTTTTTCAAAATCTGAAAATTTCCAATATATAAATCAACGACATCTAATTCAAAATCAATCCCAGAATTACCTGCAGCTGAAATAATTCTGCCCCAATTTGGATCACAACCATGAATTGCAGTTTTTACCAGTGAAGAATTACATATAGATTTAGCCATTTTGATTGCATCTGAATTATTCTTTGCTCCCTCAACCAAAACCTCTAACAAACAATTTGCACCTTCTCCATCTCTAGCGATATTTTTTGCCAAGCTTTGGCATACAATATCAATTCCTGATTGAATCCTTGATAAAAATTTCTTATCAATTTTTTTTCCT
>QCUW01000013.1 GCA_003210695.1 Prochlorococcus sp. AG-679-P15
TGGAATTTATTATTTAAATCTAAAGATGTAATTTCTATTTCATTGGAAATAGCGATGAAAGAAAAATTAGACTTTTCATCTAGCAAATTATGTAATTTTTTAAAAGATTCAATATCTTATAAAAGAAGAGGACCAATGCCTTCAATTAATTTATGAATAGAAAGATATTCTTAAGCACAGGAGAAGTTTCAGGAGATTTACATGGAAGTTTATTAGCTAATGAATTATTTATTGAAGCCAAAAAACGTTCGGTTGATTTAGAAATATTTGGCTTGGGTGGAGAAAGGATGCGAAAAGAGGGTGTAAAAATTTTGCAAGATACTACTTCTATAAGTGCCATAGGTATTTGGGAGGCTTTGCCACTTATTATTCCAACAATTCAAATACAAAAAAAATTTTATAAATCACTTAAAGTTTTATCGCCGAATTGCTTAGTCTTAATAGACTATATGGGTCCTAATATCAAAATTGGAAGAAAATTAAAAAGTGAGAAGAACAAAATCCCAATTTATTACTATATCGCCCCTCAAGAGTGGGCTTGGCGAGTTGGCAATAATTCGACGACAGATCTGATAAGCTTTTCGGACAGAATTTTTGCAATTTTTAAACAAGAAGCAAATTTTTATAAAAGACGAGGTGGAAATGTTTTATGGATTGGACATCCAATGATCGATTTGATAAAAAAAATTCCTACCAAAAAAGAGTCTAGAAAAATCCTAAAACTCAGAGCAAATGAAAATATCTTGTTAATAATGCCGGCATCAAGACCTCAAGAATTAAAATATGTATTACCCGTTTTTATGCAGGTAGCAAAAAAATTACAGCAAAAATATCCAAATCTCATTGTTTATATACCTTCTTGTAGAGAAGTTTTTGACTCTAAATTTAAATTAGCTTTAGATAAATATAAAGTTAAAGGAAAAGTTGTATCTCAAAAAGATATCGAAGAATTAAAAACTTATATTTATTCTTTAACTAAATTAGCCCTATGTAAATCAGGAACAGTAAATATGGAATTAGCTCTTTACGGGATACCACAAATTGTTGGATATAGGGTAAGTAGAGTTACAGCATTGATTGCAAAAAAAATTCTCAATTTTAAAGTTAAATTTATTTCTCCAGTAAATTTACTAGTAAAAAAACTCATTATTCCTGAATTCGTTCAAAAAGAATTTGAGGTAAAAAAAATATATGAAAAGGCCTGTAAAGTGATAGATCTTAAATCAGAAAAAGAAAAAATTTCAAAAGGTTATGCTTATTTAAAAAAAGAGTTAGGTCAAGAAGGTGTAGTAAAAAGAGCTGCGGAAGAAATAATAAATTCTTTAATTTGATGTTTATAATTAAAAAATGAAGTATCTTTTCTCATTAATTGTTGTATTTTCAATACTCGTAAATCCTATAAATACTTTGGCTGAAGAAGTAGTACTAGCGGGAGGATGTTTTTGGTGTTTAGAACATGATTTAGAATCATTAAGGGGGATAAATTCGGTAATAAGTGGATACTCAGGTGGGGATTTACAAAATCCTAACTATGAAAATCATAATGGGCATCAAGAAGTGGTTTTAGTAAATTATGATTCAGAAGTATTATCTTTATCTGAAATATATAGGTTATATTTTAGAAATATTGACCCACTTGATGGAGGGGGACAATTTTGTGACAGAGGAGATTCTTATAGGCCAGTTATCTTTTTTGAAAATGAAGATGAAAAGAATGAAGCTAGTAAATCTCTTCTTTCTGCTTCAAAGGAATTAGGGGTTAATTTAGAAAAAATTAATGTTGAGCTAAAACCAAAAGGTCAATTCTGGGAAGCGGAGGCATATCATCAAGATTTTGCTAATAGAAATGAATTAAAATACAAGTTCTATAGATTCTCTTGTGGAAGAGACCAGCAATTGGATAAATTATGGAAAGAAAATGCTAGATCAATTAATGTTTGGTCTGAATAATTATTTTTCATCTCATCTTTTATTTTTAATCCATTGGACTAAAGTTTTAACTCCATATCCCGTAGCTCCTGATGGATGAATCCCTTTATTTTTATCAGTCCAACAAGTTCCAGCGATGTCAATATGAGCCCACTTTATATTTTTATCAAAAAATTCCTCTAAAAATAATGCAGCTGTTATAGATCCCCCAGCCCTTGGGCCAGTATTCTTCATATCGGCAATATGAGACTTCAGACCATCTTTATAAGATTTTTGTAAAGGCATTTGCCATAATTCCTCTCCAGCTTGTGATGATGCTGTTTTTAAGTCCTTTGCCATCATATTATTATTGGTCCAAAAACCGGCCACATCATTTCCTAATGCAACAACAATTGCACCAGTCAAAGTAGCAAGATCAATAATTGAATCAGGTTTTAGATTTGATGCGTAAGTTAATGCATCAGCCAATGTAAGTCTACCCTCAGCATCAGTATTATTAATTTCAATTGTCTTCCCATTTGAAGCTTTTATAACATCTCCAGGATGTACAGCTGATCCATTTATCATATTCTCACAAGCTGCCACGATAAAGTGTATTTCTAATCCATCTGGCTTTATAGCTCCGAGTGCTTTGGCGGCACCAAGAACTGCAGCGCTACCACCCATGTCATATTTCATCATTTCAATTTGGGAGGCTCCAACTTTTAGGTTGTATCCTCCAGAATCAAAGGTTAAACCTTTACCTACTAATGCAATCTTTTCTTTTATAGGACTTTTAGATTTTAAAGTTAAATGTATAAATTTAGGTTCTAAATCAGAACCTTTAGCTACAGCTAAAAATGCACCCATACCTAAATCTTCACATTCATTTTTCTCAAGGATTTTAATTTCTAAGCCATGTTCTTTAGCAATTTTTGTGGCTTCTATAGACATTTCTAGAGGAGTAAGACTATTTGGGGGGGCAGCTACAAGCCTCCTTGCGAGCTCAACACCTTCACAAAGATATTCTGTCTCATCAAAGCTTATATTTTCAAATTTATTCAAATTCAAAAATTCAATTTCTTGGAGAATTTTCTTTTCATCTCTTTTGCTATTGAATCGATTATCTTTGTATGCTGATAATCTTGCTGATTCTACATAAGATCTTATTTCTTCTTTAGAGTTTATTAATTCCGAGGGTAATAGAATACTAATCTTTTCATCTTTATCAACAGTTGTTCTTATGATTTTTGCTAAGTAACTTTGAACATCATTTATTTCAATAGTAGTTGATTTACCAAGACCAAAAATTATTAAAGTTTCTAATTTTTGATTTAAAAATTCGAGATTTAGAATTTGTCCTTTTTCTCCTTTGAATTTTTTTTTATTAATTTTTTTAATTAATATTTTAGGGTCAATAATGAATTTAATATTCTCTAATTGGCTTTCTATTTCTTCATCAAAAATTCCAAATATAAGTGAATTCCCTTGCCAATTATCTAGATTTTTTTTGAAGATGGAAAATTGCATTTTAAAAAAAAGGATTTAATTAATTGTTAGTTGTTTGTGAAGGTAGTTGTCCACCTATTTCTTGTTTCTTTATTGAATGGTGGCAGCCATAAATATATTAAATTATGTTCTAATTTACGTCTTAATTGGACTTCTCTGGGAACATCTAAAAAAAAACGGATATCTTGGTGACTTTTGAGATTGTTTGAAGCAAGAGCTTCTTTGTAATTAATAAGATAATTTTTGCAATCGTGCTCACCCTTCCATCTTTTATTAGCTGAATTTGTTTCACCTATGTATAGGATTATTCTAGAATCTACCATATTATCAATTACAAAATACATAGCTGGACCTTGGTGCACAGATTGATTCTTTCTCCAAAAATTTAATGACAAAGGTTGAAGAGAGAATGGATTGATTTTTTTTTCATCAAATCTTTTAATTTCTTGAAGAAATGACTGTTGAGAATTTGTATTTTGTTTATTGTCGAGAATTTTTGATTGATGCGCATGAATCTTATTGCGCCAAATCATTAAGGTTTTGCTTTTTACTTTTAGATCATTTGAAAATGGCAAATTAGTTGAAGTATTTATTTTAGAATTAAACAATTCAGTTTGTCTATTTTGTTTTGAAGTATTATTTAAATTCAAAGTTTCCAAAATAATGAAACATGTTTTTAAATTTTAAATCTTAATTAATCTTATTAAGAGAATTATTTATAAATAAATATTTATTCATCTTAATATCAAGTTTGGAATAATTTTTCTAAAAATGCCTTTTTAGATGTATAAAATAAAAGGCTAAAAATTTAATTAAATTTTCTTATTTTTTTATACCATTCTTCTTTAATTTTGGATTTTAGAAGACTATAAAATGTAAACAAAAAAATCTTTATATTAAATATAAATACGATACTATTCAATCTCGAGAACCTATACTGTTTGTGCCATTTTTTATAGGCATGAAAATTTATCCAGAAAAGTGTTTTATCATTAACAATCTTATTTTTTTTTATGGGTACTTTATTTATTAGTTTTTCATATAGTATTTTTGAACCATAAATCTCACTATTTTTAATAAGCCAATCATAAAAACTAGTCTGGATCTCATAGTATATTGATTTGAATTTATCTTCTTTTATAAGTTTATTTGTGAATTGCTCATACAATTTGTTTGCCTCAAGTTGTAACTTTTTAGGATAATTACTTAAACAATACTTTGGGACAAGTTCTATGTTCCCAAAGTAAGGAACAGCTCCAGAAGCTATGATTTCGTAATGTCGAAGGGCATCTGCACCCCCTCTAATTTCGGTATAAGCAAAAAAAGATTCTTTATATTGCTGAAAATAATCTTTTTCATTTGTATATACGAAAGTACTTCTATCCCTTGGATCACAAGGAGCTAACAAATATTTTTTGGAGGTAAATTCTTTAGTTTGATTTTTAATATTTTCTTGTATAGGTTTAGGAATAAAATATTGTATTGGATTAATTCCGTATGAGTATGCAATAAAGGAAGTTTCTCTCTTAAAATATGTACAATATTTTGAATGCCAGCTAATACATTCATCATCATCACCATCGATTGCTATAACTTTTTCTGGCCCAAATCTCTTTAAAGATACCCAGAAGTATTTATCAAATTTTCTTATTGAAGGATAAATAACATAATCATATTCATCATAAAAAATCTCATAATCAGAAACACAACAATCAATAAATTCTGATTTCTTTAATTTGCCATAAAGTGTGAACCCTCTTCCATGTGCAGTTTTAATATTACTAGAATAAACACTGTTAGTATCAAACAAAAAAGATGGATATGAATTACTAAAAAAATTTATTCTTTTATCTATTGCTAGGTTCATCCAAACCATATCAGACACATGATCTATATTCCGCCCTTCGCGTAAAATAAGTACTTTAGGCATCTTGGTTTTGTGAAATTTTACAATTTTATCATCAAATTTTGTAAAAAGAATTGATTGTTTCTTTCTCTTGGCAGTTTTTTTAATCGATTTCTCAATGCAAACTCCAATCTAATAATCTTAGATCAAATTAATATCATTTATTTTCAATTGCAATTCTAATCAAATATTTTTTCTCAAACTTTTATATCTTTTTGTTGTAGAGATAAAAAATTTAGAGATTACTAAAGAATTATTTTATTATTAGGGAGTTAATAATTATTTTTTACAACTAAAAGTTTTTAGTATGATCTTTTTTTATTTATGATAATTCTGTTATGTTATGTAAAACATCCATAAAACATTCCTATCAAAATTATTTTAAAACATCAATTCTTTTTACAAATAAGAACTTTACCTAAAATGTCATACTTACACCAAATTTTTATTAGTAAAATATCCCAAGAGAATATAGAGGATTTATAATGTCATTCTTTGAATCTAACATTGTACAAGAAGAAGCTAAAAAGCTTTTTACCGATTATCAAGAACTAATGAAGCTTGGTTCTGACTATGGAAAATTTGATAGAGAAGGTAAAAAAATGTTTATAAAAAAAATGGAATCTCTTATGGATCGTTATAAAATTTTCATGAAAAGATTTGAATTGTCAGAAGATTTCCAAGCTAAAATGACTGTAGAACAATTAAAAACTCAGTTAAGTCAATTTGGAATTACACCAGACCAAATGTTTGATCAGATGAATAAAACTTTAATAAGAATGAAAAGTGAACTTGAGAAAGACTCTTAAATTTTAAATGTAAATTTCGATGGTTGATAATTCAGCATTGCCAAGATGGCTTTCAAGAGGAATTGAAGAATACTTTCCTATTAAGGGTACAGATCAAACTTTTGCAGAGAAAATTGATAATGCGAAAAATAATAATAGAAAATTACGGGTTAAACTCGGAATCGATCCAACTGGAACCGATATTCACCTCGGGCACAGTATATTGTTTAAAAAACTTAGGGCATTTCAAGACAATGGACATATTGCAGTTTTAATTATTGGTGATTTTACAGCTCAAATAGGAGATCCCACAGGAAAAAACAGAACGAGAGTGCAGCTGTCGGAAAAACAAGTTAAGGAAAATGCAAAAACATATTTAACCCAATTAGGAATGGGCGAACCACCTAATAAATCTATTTTAGATTTTGATTCAAAAGATAGAATTGAAATTAGATATAACAGTGAATGGTTAAAGGGATTAAATCTTAATTCGATAATTGAATTAATGGGGAGTGCTACAGTTAGTCAAATGCTATCTAAAGAGGAATTTAATAAAAGGTATAATTCTCAAGTCCCAATTGCTTTACATGAATTTTTATATCCACTACTGCAAGGCTATGATTCGGTAGCAGTTCAATCAGACATTGAGCTAGGGGGTACAGATCAGAAATTTAATATTGCGATAGGCAGAGATCTTCAGAGGCATTTTAAACAAGAACCTCAATACGGTGTTCTGTTGCCAATTTTGACAGGTTTAGATGGAGTAAAGAAGATGAGTAAATCTGAATTCAATACAGTAGGTATGAGAGAAGATTCTCTTTCAATGTATTCAAAATTAGAAAAAGTACCTGACAACATAATATCTACCTATTTTGAATTACTTACAGAATTAGATTTAAGTGTTCTTAAGGATGCAAATCCGCGCGAGATGCAGAGAAGAATGGCTTTAGAAGTTACTTCTTTATTCCACGGCACTGAAGAAGCATTAAAAGCACAATCAAACTGCGAAAAATTATTCCTTGGATATAAAGAGAAAGTTGGAAAAATTCCAGAGATCTCATTAAAAGAAATAGTTTTTCCTGTTAAAATTTTTTACTTGCTAAGTGCTTTAAAATTATTCAAATCTAGTAGTGAGTCCAAAAGATCTATTAAAGGGGGGGGTGTAAAGATTGATAGCCTGAAAGTAATTAATCCTGATCTAATTTTTGAATCAAAAAAAGATTTAGAGGGTAAAATTTTGCAAATTGGTAAAAAAGTAATTAAGAGGTTTGAAAACTAATAAGAAATGAATAACAGTTTTAATTCAGAAGATAAAATAATTTTGGCAATTGATGGACTTGATTTAAGTCAGGCAAAATCACTTTTAGAAAAGTGCCCTAATATTAAGTGGGTGAAAATTGGTTTAGAGCTTTTTGTTAGGGAAGGTCCAAGAGTTATTGAAATATTGAAAGGTTTGAATAAAAAAATTTTTTTAGACTTAAAATTTCATGACATTCCTAATACTATGAGTGCAGCTTGTTATCAAGTTTCAAAATTAGGGGTTGATATAATTTCTGTGCATGCTTCAGCAGGTCTAAAAGCTCTTAAGGATTCAAAAAAAGCATCTTTAGAGGGGGCAACTGCAGTCAATGTAAAACCTCCGTTTATTGTAGGTATAACTGTATTAACAAGTTTCTCTCTTAAAGATTTTCAAACTGATCTTGATAGGAATAATTCAATTGAGGATAATGTATTGAGACTTGCAAAGCTTTCTTTTGATGGCGGATTAGATGGATGCGTATGTTCCCCTTGGGAGGTAAAAATGTTGAGATCGATTTATAAGAGTAATTTTGAACTAATTACACCAGGTATTAGGTTAAAGATTGAAAATAAAGATGATCAAAATAGAATTATGACTCCTTTTGAAGGGATAGATAATGGTGCTTCTAAATTGGTTATTGGGAGATCAATATCAAAAGCTGTAGATCCTAATAAAGCTCTCACAGAAGTATTTAAATCTATTAATTCTGGTTAATTCTCGATTCTTCTCCCTTAGACAATCTAGTTATGTTTGTTCGGTGTTTCCAGATAACCAATACTGCCACAATTAAACTTATAAAAAAGTACGAGTGCATAAAATTACCGAGATAAAAAAACATAAAAACAGGAAGTAAAATTGCAGCTGAAATACTGGATAAAGATACAAATTTAGTTTTTGTTAATACTATTAAAAAAATTCCAAGCGACGCTAGTCCAACTTTCCAAGAAAGAGCTAAAAACATACCTAATCCGGTTGCTACAGCTTTACCTCCTTTCCCTTTAAGCCATATTGGCCAAATATGTCCTGTTATAGCGGATATACCTGCTATTACTTCTATTAATGCTTGATCTGTATAATTTTGAGCAAGTGTTACTGCAAAAACCCCCTTTCCAACATCAATGATAAAAACAAAAAGTGCTGGCCATTTTCCTATATTTCTTAACACATTTGTCGCACCTGTAGATCCAGAACCTATTGTTCTTAGATCTATATTTTTGAGATATTTTCCAATTAAAAAACCTGTGGGAACTGATCCTAAAAGATAACTTATAAAGATTATTAAAATGATCATAAAGATTAGTTTAGTTAAAGATCATCGTAAATTTCATCATTTGAACCGGCGAATGCAAGCCATAATGGGAATTGAAGTATTGGAATTTCAACAGATGTTTCTGCTGCATCAATAATGATAAATGGTAATTCTTCATTGGCTTCTAGTCTATCAGCCCTTTCGATGACGGCTTCAGGCCTTTCAAAAAGCACAATCCCACTATTAGGTCCAAAGTCATCTCTTGTGAGACCAAGCGAATCTTGAAGAATTCTTCTCCATTCGCCTAATCTTTCTGGCTGAGAAGCTAAGATAAGAGTTTGGAACTTATCGCCATATAATTCGCCAAGTGTAGATATTAAACCAGCTGATAATAAGGCATTTTTTTGTCGCGATCCTCTACTTTCTAGAGAACCTCTTCCACCCATATTAAAAAACCAATCATCCATTATTTCTATATCTGACGAATCAAGACTTCGTCTTAATTTCCAAGGTTCAGCATAGAAATCAGGTTGTTCTGTAAAAGTTGCAAAGCAGTTTTTTATAATCTGTTCATCTGGTTTAAATGTCTCAGAAAGAGCAGGAATACTCACAACATTATTTGTACCAAAATCTTGCTTTTTTTCATCAAGAGGAGATGGCTTTACGATTATTGGTTGAGAAACTAATTCAAGTTTATCCACGTTTTGTGAAAGGTTCTGTAAAGCTCCAGTTAAGTACTCTTGAAAGCCTTTAACTCTTTTAGCAATATTATCTGACTGTCCTTTAAAATTTGACTCAATATCTTTATTTAATTCATTTTTTTTTGTTTTTAATTCTTTTATTTCTTTAATTAAAGAATCTTTTTTTAAAACTAGATCACTAAAAATTTCATTAGAGATTTCATCAAAAGATTTGTTTGATTTTTCGTTTTTTGAAGAATTTTTTTTATTTTGCGTTGTATTTTTTTTACTAATTTGTTTGGTTTTATCATCCGTAATTGATTTATCCAGTATTAATTCCTTCTCGGGATTATTTTTTGAAATTTCTGTATTGGTCATTTAAATGATTTTGATAATGAAGCAAGTATTAAATTTTAGGAATTTTTAATTTCCAGAGAGTCAACTTTTTTTAAAAGTTCATCTTTTAATTGCTTTGGATTAAATAATATTGGTAATAAATGGGGACTGGACTTTTCTCTAAAATAAAAAATACCTGGGATCATAGGAAAAAACAATTTCCAAGATATCCAGTTCTTGAATGGAAAAGTTCTAATCTCTTTACCTAATTGTAAAACGATAAAATCATCACTTGTTATTTTTATTCTTAAAGTAAATGATTGAAGCAATAAAAAAAAGCTAAAAGAGGAAAAAACTATTGTTGGCAAAGAACCAATATTCAGAAATAAAAGCATAAAACTTAAGACTATTAGAATAATTGGTAATTGAAATGATGGTGATATTATTACTGGTTCTTCTTTTTTTGGTTTAATGTTAAACATAGAATCATCCAAATAAAATTTGTGTTAGAAAAACATCCATTAAAGATACAGTAACAAGAGTCATTACAACCGCGCCTGTTGTACTTGTTCCAACTTCTTTTGGACCACCTTTAGTAGTTAGTCCATATCCACAAGCAATAATTGAAATAAGTAATCCGAATACTACAGATTTTATTAACATTGAAGTTAAATCTGTACTGGTTAAACTCACATTACCTGATCTTACAGATGTCCAAAAAACTATTGGAGGAACTTTATAAAAAATTGTGCTCCAAATTTGTCCGCTCCACAAAGCTACAGATAAAAACAAAAGGCACTGAATCGGAGACATTATTACCATCGATAATAACCTTGGAACTACCAAATATTGGACTGGTTCGGTTCTTAACATTGTTATTGCCTCAATTTGTTCAGTAACTTTCATAGTTCCCAGTTGGGCTGCATAAGCCGTGGCAACCTTTCCAGTCATTAAGGTAGCAGTTAAAAGAGGAGCCATTTCTCTCGCCATCCCGACTGCTAATAAACCTCCTATTTCACTTGAAACCCCCATACTTGTTAGTTGTGATGCAACTTGAATATTAAAAACTGTACCTGCCGCAATTCCTGTAATTAATACAATTAACAAACTTCCAGGGCCTGACTCCATTAGCTGGTCAAAGAGATCATTTTTGGAAATTTTACCTCTAAAGATAAAATTAATTGCTTGCCCGCCTATTATTAAGCTGCTTAGAAGTCTTTTTAAAAACTTAGGGTAATAATACATATTTCTATATTAGTTCGTAATTAATTTTCGATCCCAATTCCTCATTATTAAAAGACCAAATATTACCAATACTGAGGGTATAAAACCAATACATAATCTTATGGTTAATTGTGCAGAGGTACATTGTTCAATAATGTTAGAACTATCGTTATCAACTAAGCATGATTGATAACCAGATAAATACAACAAAAATCCTAATAATTGAACACTCAATGCGATGCCTATTTTTTGAATAAGTACCATCCAAGCAGTATATAATCCTGCTGGTTTCTCTGGATCATCGTCTATTGCATCAGGAAGTAGTGACCAAGGTATAAGAAAAGCAGTTGAAGCTCCAATGCCAATAAGACAGATTATGAAAATTAAAAGAATGAACAAAATTATGTTATTGGTATTTAAAAATAGACTATCCCCAAATCCTGAAACTTCTGAAAAAGAAGGCAAAAATAAAGCTGCCGTACATGAAATAATCCATATAATCGCTCCATAGTTTAGAGCTAAAATTCTATCTAATTTATTTGATACTCTGGTCCATATTTGTAAACCTATTAAGGCGCTAATTTGAAAAGGTATCGGGATCCACTTCGATATATCTTTTGGTATCCTTATCACATCCTCTACGTAGATTAACGCAACAGTTTGCATCAATTGTAAGGCGCACCAGAGCAGAATATAAAGCGTAATAACTTTTAGAAATTTTTTATTTCTGAAGATCCTTTTGAATTGAAGTGTTACGCCCTCTACTTTCCCTGAGGGCCTTCTGGCTTTTTTTGCGAATGGAGCCAATCCCCAACAGGATATTAGTGTTGCTGCAACTGCAATACAGCCACTTATTTTACCCATTAAGAAATATTCATTATTTGCTGAAACTTCAGAACCTAAAACTACTCCAGCAATTACCAATCCAGTTAATCCTGCAATTATTGAGCCAGTAAATCTAGAAGCGTTTAACCTTGTTCTTATGGATGTTTTTTCAGAAATTTCAGTTGATAGGGCCGCAAAAGGAAGATTAATACTTGTATAAGCAGTCATTACGACTAAAGAAATTATTGCATAGTAAATAGTCTTGTTTAGTACTGAACCTGACGGTGTCCACCATATTGCAGCTAAAGACAAACCAAGAGGAACAGATGCTGCTATCATCCAAGGAATTCTAGGCCCCCATCTTGATTTAGTCCGATCGCTTAACCATCCAATTAACGGATCATTTATTGCATCCCATATTTTTATTAACATTAATAATGATCCAGCAATTATTACCGGTAAACCAGCTGAAATAAAATATTTGAACAGAAAAAATCCAAATTGTGTCGCTACTAAACCTGTGCCTGCATCTCCTAGCCCATAGGAAATCATTAACCTTGTTGTTGATCTAGCGATATTTTTTTTCGAATGAGAGTTTTCCAATCTTTTTTATTTGTTGATTGTTTGATAATGTATTATTGCAATGGTAATTCTATTACTTATTGCGGGCGTGGTTTAGTGGTAAAACCTCAGCCTTCCAAGCTGAAGATGCGGGTTCGATTCCCGCCGCCCGCTTTTAGAATATATGATCTTTTGTTCCAAATACTTCTTCTGAAATAATTAATACAGAGCTCCTACTCTCAACTTTAATAAAGTTATCGTTAATGGGAGTTGGCGCGAAAGCTCCAGACACATTAGTATCAATAACTTTGAGCCATTTTCTTTTAGATTTTGGTAGATAAAAATCAATATTTTTTGAATATGCATTTAAGCCTACCCAAATTAAAGGATTATTTTTACCCTTATTTATACTAAATGCAACTGTATGAGACCAGCTACTCCAATCAGGGCTTTCTAACTTTGCACCGTGCCAATAATAATCTACTAAATTGTGGTCTTCTTTTATACTTGGGGACAAAATAGGATTAAAAAATTTTATAAACTTTTTTCTTAACTTAATAAGATATTTTAGATAATTTAATAACTCTAAATCTTGTTGATTTTCATCCCAATTCATCCAACTCAATGAATTATCTTGGCACCAAGAATTATTATTACCGCCTTGAGATCTTCCGATTTCATCACCCATTAGCAACATTGGGACACCTTTTGAGATAAATAAACTCAAAAGTAAATTTTTTTGTTGCCTTTTTCTTAATTTTTCAATTAATAAGTTTGATGTAGGACCTTCCACCCCATGATTCCAAGAGTTGTTATGGTCATCTCCATCTCTATTTTGCTCTTTATTTGCAAAATTATATTTTTGGTTATAGTTAACTAAATCTTTTAGTGTAAACCCATCGTGAGAAGTAATAAAATTTATAGACTTTGGTAAAAATTTACTCTCTTTATAAAGGGACGGGCTACCTTTGATTTTGTCACTCATATTCCAAGCTGTATCTTTATCTCCTTTCCAAAATTTTCTTAAGTCGTCTCTAAAATGACCATTCCATGTAAATATTTTCTTTGAAGGAAAATCGTTTAACTTGTATAGTCCGCCACAATCCCAAGGCTCACTAATTAATTTGATATCTGCAAGTTCAGGATCACATTCAATATCTTCAAAAATTGGTGGATTATCAAGAGGGACGAGATTTTCTCCCCTAGAAAGTGCGATTCCTAAATCAAATCTAAAACCATCAACGCCGAATTCATTTGCCCAACATTTCAATGATTCTAATATTAATTTTCTAACTAGTCCTCTATTTGCTGCAATTGTATTACCACATCCAGATACATCCTCATAATTTTTATCATTGTCTATGAAATAGTAAAGATTTTCATCTATCCCTTTCCAAGATATTGCTGGCCCTTGAGAATTGCCTTCAGAGGTATGGTTGTAAACCACATCTAAAATAACTTCAATATCTACTTTATGGCATTCTTCCACAAACTTTCTAAATTCTTCCCTATTTTGCTCGGCAGATTTATTCGAAAGGTATTGAAAATGTGGCGTAAACCAGTTAATAGGACTATAACCCCAGAAATTTTCTAATCCATTTGGGGCATCATTTGGATCAAAACAAAATACAGGAAGCAATTCAATACTTGTTATCCCAAGTTCTTTTAGATATGGAATTTTTTTTAAAAAACTTTTAAAGCAACTTTCTTCCTCATTAGACGACTGAGTAAATGCTTTGATATGAAGCTCATAAATTATTGTTTCTTCCCAGGAATGTTTAGGTCTAGGAAAATCTTTAAAATTAAAAAATTCCCTATTGCATACAACACTTTTTAGACAGGAATCAATGTTATCAAAATTATTTAACGCATTTTTTCTTTTGTAATTATTCCATCCAGTAATGCCTCTTGAACAAGGGTCAATTAATAGCGTTTTAGAGTAATTCTTATTTAGATCGTTATTCTTTTGTTTTATTCTGTATGCATAGATTGATCCTTCTTTTAGATCATTTATTTCGGCATGCCAGTATGACCCAGTCTTATGTTTATGGTCTAATTTAAAGATTGTTTTTGGGGAAACTGAATCTTCGTTGTCAAATAATATAATTTCTATATATTCTGCGTTTGGAGCTACTAGGGAGAAATTAACACCTTTTGAAGTTATTGAACTTCCCAGAGGTAATGGTTTACCCACCTTTATATCATTCACTGTTTCTTTATTTCAATAATTTTTTAATGAATGAACTAATTTAATGTAATTATTCAAACATTTGAATCATAAGTGCAAAGTAAAAAAAAAAAATCAAATTTGATGTTTCACTCATCATTAATTCCTAAATTTAAGGAATTTAATATTATGAATTGAAGGATATTTTCCTAATTTTTTTCTACATCAAACAAAAAAATCGATTGCTTGGTTCAAACATTTGATGCTACTGAATTTTTTCATTACAAAATGGAAATAATGAATCCTCATGTGCTGAGAAGGAAATATATCTGAAAGTTAATAAAAAATAATAAATAGTTGAAATTCTAAAATTTTTCAATTTCAAATATTATCTTTTGTACAATTAGATAATATAATTTTTTATTAAAAAGCTAGTTTTTGCAATACTTCTGACTCTTTACTCTTGTTGTATTATCTTTTCAGGCTTTTAAGAATTTAATATACAAGAATATTTTTGAACAGCTAAAAATGTCATAATTTTTTGTATAAAGCTTTGCGCCGCCGGCATTTTCGGTTGCCGTATTTGTATTTGGTCCATATGATATGCAAGTTCGAGGTAATTAGGCTTGATTTCAAAACTCTTGTCTTTCATATCTCTGCTATATAAACAATTCAATGAACAAAGCTGATTTAGTAAATCTTGTTGCTGCTCGTACTGAGCTCACAAAAACAGATGTATCTTTAGTTGTTGATGCAGCTATTGAAACGATTGTTGATTCAGTAGTGGAAGGCAAAAAAGTCTCCATACTTGGATTTGGTTCTTTTGAGCCAAGGGACCGTTCTGCTAGACAGGGATTAAACCCTAAAACTGGCGAAAAAATTGCGATTCCCGCTAAAAGAGTTCCTACATTTTCAGCAGGAAAACTTTTTAAGGATAGGGTTCAAGGCTAATATTTTTGTATCTTAGTTTGTCCTTATTTTAGGTGCTCTTCTGGGCACCTTTTTTATATAGAAAAAAGGATTGATTATTTTTTGAATACAAAAATAAAAATCATTTTATAAGAATTTACTTAAATATTTTGACTTTTTTTAGTATTAAGAAATTTATTAGTTTCACCCCCCTTTTTTTTGTTTTATTATCAAATCCTATTTTTGCCGAACAATCACTTACTAAATCGGAGATTTTAAGAAAATCAAATGAATGTTTTAAAGATTTTCAATATAAAGTTTGTAATAATTTATTGTTGAAAATGGAGAAAATGCAATTGGTTGAGTCTGAGCAAAATAGATATAAATGTCAGACAAGTATTTTAGGTTTACAGACGGAACTTATTGAAACTTATTATTTTAAAAAGTTAAAAAAAAATAAAAAAGGAATTATGATTCCATATGTGAATAAAAATTGTTAATTTTTGAGAAAAATATTTAATTTAGAATATTATAAATTTGTTATTTATGGTGAAATGGTAAAAGGTTTTTCTGAAAGTGAAGTTAAAAATGATGAACCTTTTAAGGTCTTAAAAAAAGAAAAAAAAGGCTTATCTGCTTTTCTTAAGGGGAAAAAATTGACGTATACCTTACCAGGTAAAAAGCAGATAAATATATTTGGTTCGATTGTTATAGGTTTAAACATTATTTTAGTTCTTTTGGCTATTTTGTATCTTAATAATCAAAAATTCCATGATTTTATCTTTAATGTTGGGCGATAGTTTTATTTTTGGTCTAAAGATTTTTAGAAGTGATATATTTAAATTTTGACAGTAAATTTATGAAGATAGTTAGTTTATTTTTTCAGATAGTTCTATCTCTATTAACTCTTGGATTTTTAATATACTTTCTAACTGGTTATGACTCTGCGTTTGAAGCAGATCAATCATGCCATTCATATCTGTCAAAATTTTCTGACCAATCAGCTAGTTTAGGTTGTGATCATGATACTGAAACTCACCAGTGGATTCTTTACGAAACTCAAGATAATTTAGAACCAGCAAAAATTATCAAAAAATTTAGGTATAAAATTTTATAGCTTAATTTTTTTATAAAAGGATTTAGCACTGATAATTGATATTATTGCTGTAATTATAAAAGTAAGATATTGATATATGCTCCCCTCTAGGTAGATTTTATTTGTATAGAGAGGATAATCTATTAAGGAACCTAATGTTCCCCAAATTACTACCCAAGCAGAGATGTAGAGGAAGATTTTTAGTGGGCTAGATTTTTTTTCTTCCATTTTCAATTTATACCAAAGATTGAGGAAGTTACAGGCCTCCCTTTAAAAACTAATTCGGTCAATATGAGCATTAGAAAGCCAACCATTGCAGCTCTGCCATTAACAAGCTCAGCACTACTATTGAATCCAAAAACATTTCTTACTTCATCACCTTGATTATCAACCCACTTGGAATATTTATTGAGATTAG
Organism: Prochlorococcus sp. AG-679-P15; assembly: GCA_003210695.1. Classification (GTDB taxonomy): domain Bacteria; phylum Cyanobacteriota; class Cyanobacteriia; order PCC-6307; family Cyanobiaceae; genus Prochlorococcus_A. Next base: position 16,877 of record QCUW01000013.1, read on the forward strand.
ATGTATTCTCTAAATCTTCATTCGGATTTTCTATTTTGGGATTTTCTTCATTCATGAAAAATGTCTTTTTATTAATAATAGTGACTTAAAACAAATTTCATTGAATTGAAATTTAAATATTGAAGAAAATTAGGGAAAAACTTAAAACCCACAAAAATTGAAGTCTTAAAATTAATTGACAAATAACATTTATTTTTTCTTTGGAGCAATTATCACCATTACAGTTAATAGTCGGTTTTACGATAATTTCATCATTATATTTACTTTTGCCTCCTAATTTTATATTGGAGGTATATGCAAAAATTGCCTCAGAAATACCAGAATTGGGAGAATCATATTTAATTCCATCTAAGTAACTTTTTTTAATAATAGATATATATTTTTTAATCTTAGAACTAACCAAAGGTAATGTTAATAAAACTAATCTACTTGGAATGAAGGTTGCATAATCTTCAATTTTTGCACTAAAAAAACCTATATATTTATATTGATCAGATCTATAGCCGATCATTGAATCTAGTGTACTTATAGCTTTATATGAAAAGCCAAGTGATAATGGCCCTGGCAGAAAACTTGAGAATTTCATAAAAACTATTCCGATAAATATCCAAAAAAGTGGAGCAAAAATCCCATCAACTGAATTTTCGGTAAGACTTTCACTACTTGATCTAAAAAGATGGTCTAGAGAAGATGAACTTACATCTCTACTTACAATTCTTTGAACTTTTTTTCTAATTAATCTTTCAGTTTTTTTATCTATTATATCTTCGCTTATAAGGTTAGAAATTTCTTTTACGCTTAAAATAAGACTTTTTGAGGCTAAACAACTTGATAAACCTAAGAAAATTAATATTCCAAAAACAAAATTGTTTTTTGATTGAAGGAAAATTAATTCAATGAACTTACCGATCAAAAAGCTAATTCCTATAGAGGATAATGCAATAAATAATCCACCCCAAAGTAATATTATTTTATTCTTATTGAAATTTTGAATAAAAAAATTGCTCGTTTTTTTAATATAGATGCCAATTATTTGAACGGGATGAATGACAAACCTTGGATCACCAATTAACAGATCAAAAACAATAGAGCCTATGAATATAAAAAATAAATTTATTTCAGCCAACTGAACATAGCACGAAGACCTTTCCCAACTTTTTCTATCTCATGTTGAGAGTTTTCTGCTCTTAATTTTGTCATTAAGGGTTTGTTCTTATCACATTCTTCAACAAAATTCTTAGCGAATGTACCATCTTGAATATCTTTTAATATTTTTTGCATTTCTTTTTTTGTATCACTATTTATGAGTCTTTTACCACTGACATAATCACCATATTCTGCAGTATTTGAAATTGAATCTCTCATTTGAGATAAACCTCCCTTGACCATAAGATCAACAATTAACTTTACTTCGTGTAAACATTCAAAATAAGCCAATTCAGGTTGATATCCTGCCTCAACAAGAGTTTCAAATCCTGATTTAACTAGTTCTGATAGACCACCACATAGAACTGCTTGTTCACCAAATAGATCTGTTTCAGTTTCTTCTTTGAAATTTGTTTCAAGAATCCCAGCTCTTGTTCCTCCAATCCCCTTAGCATAAGCCATTGCTAATGATCTTGCATTGCCCGAATAATCCTGTTCTACTGCAAACAGAGCAGGTACTCCTTGCCCATTCTGATACTCCCATCGAACAGTGTGTCCAGGCCCTTTTGGTGCAATCATCACAACATCGACAAAACTGGGTGGTTTTATAAGGCCGAATCTTATATTAAATCCATGCGCAAAACTTAATATCTTATTCTCTTGTAAATTTGGTTCTATCTCTCTAAAGTAAACATCTTTTTGAAACTCATCTGGAAGCAAAATCATTATCCAATCAGCTTTTTCACAAGCCTCAGATACAGTAAATACTCTTAAACCATCATTAATAGCCTTACTTTCAGATTTACTACCTTTGTATAAACCTACAATGACATCCATGCCACTGTCTTTAAGATTTAAAGCATGTGCATGACCTTGCGAACCATAACCTATTATTGCAATAGTTTTATTATTTAAAAGACTTAAGTCAGCATCTGTGTCATAAAAGAGTTGTGTCATTAGTTGTAGTATCTCGACTTTTTGATAGTTAATATTTTAGACATTAAATGTGTAAATAAACCATATAATTGCTCATTTAAAAATTTATATTGAAATATTGATTTTAATGAGCAACTAATTTGCTTCACTTGGATGTGAAATTACTCTATCTATTAGTCCATAGTTTTTAGCTTCTTCAGCACTTAGAAAATAATCTCTGTCAGTATCTTTTTCTATTTTTTCGAATGATTGACCGGTCATATCGGCCATAGAGTGGTTCAACATATCTTTAATTCTCAGTATTTCTTTAGCTTCTATTTCAATATCACTAGCCTGACGTTGTGAGGTACCCCCAAGTGGTTGATGAATCATGATACGACTATGAGGAAGAGCAACTCTTTTACCTTTGGTACCGGCCCCAAGTAAAAACGCTCCCATTGAAGCTGCTAGTCCCACACATATAGTAACAACATCACTTTTTACATATTTTATAGTGTCATATATTGCCAAACCAGCAGTAACTGATCCCCCAGGACTATTTATATAGAGATAAATTGGTTTTGTATTATCATCAGAATCAAGGTAAAGCATTTGAGCAACAAGGCTGTTAGCAATTCCATCATTAACTTCTTGTCCTAGAAATAAAATCCTCTCAACCCCTAATCTTGTATAAATGTCTACCCATCTTTCATATTGACTTCCTGGAAGTCTATAAGGCACGCTTGGAGTTCCTATTGGCATAATTTTAAAAAAATAGTTAGTTAAAAGTTTAAAGTTAGAGTGTTTTTTGCAAATCTTTTTGGCTTGTAAGTATTCTATCAATTACTCCATAATCTAAAGCTTCTTGAGGATTAAGATAACTCATCCTATCAGAGTCTTTGGAGAGATCTTCAATACTTTTCCCTGTGTTGCGTGATAAAATTTCCAACATTGATTTTTTATTTTTTAATACTTCTTCTGCTCTTATTTGGATATCAGTTGCTTGACCTCTTGCGCCACTAATGGGTTGATGCAGGACTATAGAAGCATGAGGAAGTGCTGCTCTATGCCCTTTTGTACCAGAAGAAAGTATAACCGCTGCGGTACCCATTGCTTGTCCAATACAAATTGTATGAATAGGTGGTTTGATGTAGTTAATAGTATCGCAAATAGCGAAAGCTTCTGTTTCAAAACCAACAGCATCGCCTGTATACCAACTAGTACCTGTTGAATTGATATAAAAGTAGATAGGCTTATCTGGATCATCAAATTCTAGATAAAGGAGTTGAGCAATAATGAGCTCAGTAACATCCATCCCTAATTGCCTTTTGGCGTCATCATCTGAAAATAAGGGTAATCCAAGATACACAATTCTTTCCTTTAGAAGTAAAGAAGGTAAATCTGGAGGTGGAGTCCTCATGGCAGTATTTTCGCCATAATAAGGAGCAGATACAGTCATATGTTCCACAAAATAAATACTAGAATGATTCTAGCTAGATTTAGCCCTGTGTCGCTTGAGATTTAAAAGATTTGTTTGACTCAGGATTATTTATCAGTTTTCCAAATACCATTCTTCCAGTAGGTGTTTGTAATGCACCAGTAATTACTATGTCTAATCTATCGCCAACAAATTTCTTCGCATCATCAATAACGACCATTGTCCCGTCATCTAAATATCCAATTCCTTGCATTTTTTCCTTCCCCTCTCTAACAATTTTTATATTTAGTGATTCTCCAGGTTGTACTTCTGGTCTTAAAGCAATTACTAAATCGCTCAAATTCATAACTTTTAGTTCTTTTACTTCTGCAATTTGCGAGAGGTTATAATCTGCAGTAAGTATTGTACCGGTCATATCCTCAGCAATTCTTAGAAGTTTTTCATCTACACCATTACCCTCATACTTTGTTGGATTGATAACCAGTCTTCTGCCATATAGTTCTCTAAGTTCTTTCAATAATTTCAGACCTCTTCTTCCTTTAGCTCTTTTTTCATTACTACTTGAGTCAGCCAAAGTTTGCAGCTCATCAATTACACTTTGAGCGACAATTAATTGGCCTTCTAGTAAGCCGCAGCTCAATAAACCATTTATTCTGCCATCTATAATGACACTAGTATCAAGAATCTTTGGGCTTGCGGCTGGAAGTATTCCTTCATTAACCAAATATGCATCAGTATTATTTGGATTGAATAATCTTAACAAAGTTCTGCCATGAGTATCAGCTAATTTATAACCAAGAGCCCCAAAGAAAAAATTACTAAGAATAGCTGCTAAAGGTTTTGCAAAAAACACTTCTCTTGGAAATGGTATTAACAATATTGGTGCAAGTAGTAAATTAGCAACAAGTAATCCTAAAATTAATCCTACCGATCTACTTATGAGTAAATCAGTTGGCATTGTTCTTATTTGATCAAGGAATGTCTTTCTAAGCTGTAGGAATACGAAGCCTGCTGCTAATCCAATAAAAAATCCTATAATCGCTAGTACAATTCTAAATCCTTCGATATTTGAAACTTGTTTAAGTATGTCTACTGGTAAAAGATCAACTCCAAGCCATCCTGATGCTGCTCCAGACAATACAAATAAAATTAGTACTAGGATATCTGTCATATATATAATCTACTAGGATTTATTAATTGAGTAAATAAAGATTTTATTTATTAAATCCCTTACTAGAATTTTTTAAGCCTAAAACTTTATATAAATTATGAATAAGTTGCCAAGAAGCGCTTACATACATATACCTTTTTGCCACAGAAGATGCTTCTATTGTGATTTTGCAGTTATACCTTTAGGCAACAATATTGAAACCTTAAATGGCTATGGAAGCAAAACTGTAAAAGAATATTTGACCTTTTTAAATAAAGAAATATTGTCAATTAAACATAAATCTCCTCTTTCAACAATTTATATCGGAGGAGGAACTCCTTCAATTTTAAATCCCTTGCAGATTAAAGATTTGATAAATCTTTTTAAGGAGAATTATGGAATTGATTATGGTGCTGAAATTACAATGGAGGTTGATCCAGCAAGTTTTAATGAAGATGATCTTCATGGTTTCATAAAGGCTGGAATTAATAGATTTAGTCTTGGTGCTCAAAGTTTTAATAATCAGATACTTGAACAGGCGGGAAGAAGACATTTCAGTAAGGATGTTGAAAAATCTTGTTCTTGGTTAAAGAGAGTACATGACAATGGTCTTATAAAAAGTTGGAGTTTAGATCTTATTCAAAATTTGCCAATTAGTAGTTTTAAAGAATGGCAAGAAGACTTAGAAAATTCGTTAAAGTTCTGTCCCCCACATATATCAATTTATGATTTAAATATAGAGCCTGGAACAGTTTTTAAAAAGTTAGTTGATTTAGGCAAACTATCTTTACCAAATGATGATGACTCTTTTAAAAATAGTGAGCTAACAAATTTATTATTAAGAGCATCAGGCTATTCAAGATATGAAATTTCTAATTATTCTCTTCCTGGTCATCATTCAAGACACAATAGAGTTTATTGGACTGGTCTGGGATGGTGGAGTTTTGGCCAAGGCTCTACTAGTTCGCCTTGGGGGGGGGAAGTTTACAAGACCAAGAATTAGTAAAGAATATAAAAAATGGGTAACTAAGCAATGCGAAATTAAATTAGATCCTTCGCTGGTTAACCAAGAAAATATTTATAAAGAATTAGATGAGAAAATAATGTTAGGAATGAGACTTAAAGAGGGTGTAAATATTCATAAATTAATAAATGAACAAAATTGGAATAAAAAAAAGTCTGAGATAGCTTTAAGAGAATTATTAAAAGAATGGGAAATTTTTTTAGAAAGCGGCCTTTTGATTAAAAGAGGAAATAGATTTTTTTTGAGTGATCATCGAGGAATGGAATTGAGCAATCAAATTCTTATCGCAATGTTTAAATGGTGGGAAAAAATCAACTGAGTCTCTCGGAGGCTACCCATTCTTTTAGTTTTTCACCAAAATATTTTTTCCCATCAATAATTGGTTTACAAAATGGGGGTTGCTTATCATTTAGGCCTAATAAATCAGCCGTTACTCTTACTTGCCCATCACAATATTTACCTGCTCCTATTCCTATTATTGGAATTTCTAAATCAATTTGAATCTCTTTAGCAAGCAATTCTGGAATATGTTCTAAAACTATTGAAAAGCATCCTAATTTTTCCAGTGATAAAGCGTCTCTTTTAATTTTTTCGTGACTTTCTGAATTGATCCCTTGTTTCTTTAATCCCAGATTTAAATAGCTCTGTGGAGTAAGTCCTAAATGCCCCATTACAGGAATTCCCATCCTTATTAGCCTCGAAATGACGTTTTGTACCTCTGGTTCAGCACCCTCAACTTTTACTGCCTTTGCATAAGTGTTTTTAATTATTTTCCCAGCATATTCCACCGCCTTATCTTCTCCACATTGATAAGTTAGAAAAGGCATATCACAAACTAATAAGGATTGTTCTTCTAATTCTTTGCTAAAACCTCTTGAAACTGCATTCGTGTGATGTATCATGTTTTCTAAAGTAATCGGTAATGTGGATTTATATCCTAAACAGACCATTGCTAAAGAGTCTCCCACTAGAACAATATCTGCTCCTGATTGCTCAGCTAAAGAACCTGAAATAGAGTCCCATGCAGTTAATGCGATAATTTTTTGAGAGTTTTTTTTATATTTAACGAGTTCTGATGGCAACATAAGAGCTATGTATCTTTTTTTATCAAAAATTGCTATTATAAATCCGACTCGGCCTTTCGCGGTTTTAACGCCCAAACCTGGTCAGGATCGGAAGATAGCAGCCACAAGGGATGCTTGAGGCAGGCGAGATAACCGAGTCACTTAATTTTAAAGTTTAATCGATATCCTTTTTATTTTGCCTTAACCTTAAAAATTCCGGGATATTTGCACCTATGTCTTTATTATCGGAAATATTATAAAAGGGCTGATTAGATAATCTGTTTTTTATCCTTTGTTGCTTTAGTGGTTGGTTGGTTTCGAAACCTGTAGCAATAACGGTAACTTGTACTTCACCTTCCATGGATTCGTCGACAGCTTGACCAACAATTATATTTGCATCCTGATCTACAACATCACTAATAACTTCTCCAACAGAGTTTACATCTTCAAGAGTCAAATCTCTCCCCCCAGTAATATTAACAAGGCAACCTTTTGCTCCATCAATTCTTCCTGCTTCAAGTAATGGGCTATTAATAGCAGCTTGTGCAGCCTCTATAGCTCTAGATCGGCCAGATCCAAAACCCATACCAAGAAGGGCTGTGCCAGCTTCAGTCATGACTGATCTTACATCAGCAAAATCAAGATTAACCTCACCTGGGCGCGTTATCACTTCACTTATTCCTTTAACTCCCATTCTTAATACATCATCAGCACTCCTGAATGCTTCTTGTATAGAAGCACCCGCAGAAACCTCTTTTAACCGATCATTTGGAATAACTATTAAAGTATCAACATTCTCTGCCAATCTTGCAATTCCTTCTTCTGCCTGACGCATTCTTCTTTTGCCTTCGAAAGAAAAAGGCTTAGTTACAATTCCAACTGTTAATGCTCCGCTTTGCTTTGCTACTTCAGCTACTACTGGAGCAGCTCCTGTACCAGTACCCCCACCCATTCCTGCTGCTATGAAAACCAAGTCGGATCCCTCTAATGCTTGTTGAAGCTCCTCTTTAGATTCTTCCGCAGCCTTTTGCCCAATACTGGGATTTCCTCCAGCACCAAGACCCCTAGTTAAGTTTTGACCTAATTGAACTCTTCGTGTGGCAGAGGACTGCAATAATGCTTGGGCATCAGTATTAAGAACTCTGAAAGAAACGCCTTCGAGATCGCTATCAATCATCCTGTTTACAGCGTTACTTCCTCCACCGCCGACACCAATTACTTCAATTTTGGCACTCTGACTTGGAAGGATGTCTTTTGATTGATCAAAGTTTGGATTGTTTCCGAAGCTCATCTCTAAATAAAATCAAATATTAGTATTGGGTGCATTATGTACACACTAAGCCGATATGTAGGATTTTTTTGATGAAAGTCCTTAAATATTAATTTTTGAAAATTGAGATAATAGATTAAAACCCTTATAAAGACTGTACTAATAGAAAAAAAATTTTTGAAATTTGTTTCCAATTATTAGGGTTTGAACACTTTAATTTTTGGATTGTTTGGAGCAGTTAGGTCTATATTATCTATATTTTCTATTATACTACTACCTCTTATTTGATTTTTTATATCAAAAATCATTTGTAATTGAGTTTCGATTATTTTTGGGTTGATCCCTAAAAATATTTTTTTTAAGCTTTTTTCTTCTAATGTTAAAAATCCATTTGGTGAAAATTTTACAGTAACGAATTCAACATCATTATTTTTTTGAGATTTCAATATTTTTGATAATGTTTCTCTAAAGTTTTCTTTCCATCCAATAACTCTAATTGATAATTGTTTCATGTTTTCAATATCTGAATATTGTTCATTTATAAAAAAACCATCTTCATCAATAAATCCAACTATCTTTTTCCCTTCTGAAATCTTCTCCGCATAAGCTATGGGAGTTCTTGTTTTAATTAGAATTTTTAAGCCAAAAGGAAATATTTGCCTATTAACAGAAACATTTTGGAGCGATAACTTTTGTTTTAATTCTCGCTCTAGATAATTGGTTTTAATAAATATCAATGGGGTTGGTAAATTCAAAGAGCAATTATTTAATATGTCGTTTTTAGTAAATAAATCACTTCCAAATAGAATGATATCTTTTGAATAAACTTTTTTAAAAGTTTTGGAGGTTACATATGTTGTTAAGAATAAAAAGGTAATTAATAAAAAAGTCCTTATTTTTTTTCTTTTTGTTAATCCTTTATAAATCACATCTAGCTTTTTCCATTAACTGATCCATCCATTCTCTAGCTCTCTCTGCATCTGAGAATGGAACGTCCATTTCTTTCCCATCTCCAACAAGTCTAAGTCTACATTTACCTTGTGATTCCTTAGTTAAAGGTGCTTCTCCTGAAGTAAGAGCCATTAATTCTAGTAATTCAAGTTTTTTTATCATAAAGCTATCTTTCTCTTCGAATGTTCCAGCTTCGAATGCACTCCACTTCAATTCACCATCTTTTAATAAGGCTGCACCAGAACTATCTAACTTACAAATTTCAGAACCATTAGCCCAATTCCTGAAAAGATTCTGCCTTCTTCTTTCTAGCCAACCAAGAGCAGTTAAAAGAACGAAGATTAAAAGTAATGGTAACCAAAGTAGTCCATGCAGCATTTGACTTTAATCTATGAATCTGAGGATATATCAATTAGTCTAGCCACAAGTTGATCGATATTTAAACCTGATGCATTCCAAAGCATTGGAAACATACTTTTACTCGTGAAACCAGGAATTGTATTTATTTCATTCAAAAAGATTTTATTTGAAATCTTTTCTAAAAAGAAATCAATCCTTGCAAAACCGTAAATATTTAGTGCTCTGCAACTTCGAATAGCTATATCTTTAATTTGTTCAGAGAAATGAGAATCTATATCAGCTGGAATAATTATTTTATTAACCGAAGAATATTTTGATTCATAATCATACCAATCTGTCGAATACAAAACTTCCCCAATTTCAGATGTAGAAAGTTTTATATTTCCAATTATTCCGCATTCAAGTTCTCTAACATCTAAACCTTCCTCGATAACAATTCTTGAGTCTACTTCCCAAGCCTTTTGTAAAGCTTTAATTATTTCTGATTTATTCTTCGCCTTAGAAATACCAAGTGAAGAACCTGAATTAGCAGGTTTGATAAAAACTGGTAAATTTAAATTTTTAATAATTTTAATAGATAAATTATTTTTAACATTATCATCATTTAAATTTTGATTTTGGATAGCTAAATATTTTACTTGTGGAATTTCTAAATGTGAAAATATTTTTTTCATCAATATTTTATCCATTCCAAGGGCAGAACCTAAAATTCCTCCGCCAACCAAGGGTTTTTGGGTAAATTTTAACAATCCATGAATTGCCCCATCTTCTCCATTTATTCCATGTAATAAGGGGAACCATATATCAATACTTTGAAACTCAACATTGTGAAGAAAGTTAATTTCCCTTTTAGGAAGTTCTTGATATTTTTCGGTCGTATAATTACTACTTTTTTCTTTTAATACCTCTATAGATTTATCGTTATTGAACCATACTCCATACTTATTTATATAAAAGGCCTTAACACTGAATCGATCTTTGTTTGTTTTGGAAATTAAAGCTTTAAAAACTGTCTTGGCGGATAATATTGATACATAATGTTCATTTGAATTCCCCCCAAAAATTATGCCGATACATTTTTTTTCTTTCACAACCATTTAGAAAATTACTTACAAATTTGACCACTTAAAGAAAAAGATCTCGCTTCTGTTATTTTGATATTTAACTCATCTCCAAAAGAATAATTAAATTTAATATTTTTTGGAATTTCTACAAAAGTAAGCCTGTTTGATCTTGTCCTGCCCATCATTTGCGAGGTGTCTTTGGGATTCAAACCCTCTATCAAAACACTTTCAATATTATCTAAATATCTCTGATTTCTTTTTCTAGAGGTTGCATCAACAATATTATTAATTTCTTTTAATCTTTCTTTTTTAACTTCTTCAGGAATTTGATTATCCCAAATTGCAGCAGGCGTATTAGGTCTTGGCGAATAAGCTGCGGTCATTACTTGATCAAAACCAATTTCAGTTATTAGTTTTAAAGTATCTTGATATTGTTTATCTGTTTCTCCAGGAAAAGCAACTATTGCATCTGCTGTAATTGATGCATCTGGCATTAATGATCTTATGTTTTCGATTATTTTTTTATATTTATCAATTGTATAACCTCTTGCCATTAATCTTAGGATTTCATCATTACCACTTTGGAATGGGATATGAAAATGCTCACAGACTTTATCTAATTCAAAACATGCTTTGATAAGTCTTTTTGAAAAATATCTTGGATGACTAGTAGCAAATCTTATTCTTCTTATTCCATCAACGTCATGGATAAAATAAAGAAGATCAGTAAGAGTATTTTCTTTACTTCCATCTTTTTTCGTCCCAGGAAGATCTCTACCGTAAGCATCAATATTCTGCCCTAGAAGAGTTACTTCTTTAAAGTTATTACGAGCCAGAGTATTTATCTCAGTCTTAATTGCATCCGGATATCTTGATTGTTCTTTCCCTCTTACAGAAGGGACTACGCAATAAGTGCACCTTTCATTGCATCCATAAATAATATTAACCCAACCACAGATTGAACTATCTCTCCTCGCATTAGTAATATCTTCAGATATAAAAGTTTCTTCAGTAGCAACAACCTGATTACCTGAGTCAACTCTGCCTAAAAGATTTTCAAGATTATTAACGTGTTGAGGCCCCATTATCAAATCAAGTTCAGGAACTCTCCTTAGAAGAGTTTCACCCTCTTGTTGGGCAAGGCAACCTGCGACAACTAATTTTAATTTTGGACAATTATGCTTTCTTTTGACTTGCTTTCCTAAAAAAC
>QCUW01000014.1 GCA_003210695.1 Prochlorococcus sp. AG-679-P15
TTATCGCTTGTTTTGATTTGATAATCAACATTCTTAAGCTTGTTATGCCAATCAATAATTCTATAGTTATTAATATTTTTGTTAAATTTATTTAATTCATTTTGAAAGTCAATAGATGTATAGTAAATATCTGAATAATTATTATCTATAGTTTTAAGTAATAGGTCTCTAGTAATATTTAATAACCCAACTAGTATCTCATGTGGTTCATTACCTGCATCATATAAGTTATTACAACTAATTAATAACGACCCTGGATCATTATTAATTAATGCATTGATTAAATTAATCAAATCATTTTCTGATACTTCACCGAGTAAGTTTTTAACATTTTTAGTAGTTACGCCATCAGGAAGGAGACTTAATTGATCTAGTAAACTTTGTGCATCGCGCATTCCACCATTTGATCTTTTTGCAATAAGTTTCAGGGCTTGATCTTCAAACTTAATTGATTCTTTATTTGCTATATCTGACAGGTGGTTAAAAATAGTATTTGAATTTATTCTTTTAAAATCAAATTTTTGACATCTACTTTGAATAGTATTAATAACTCTTTCAGGATTTGTAGTCGCAAGAATAAAAACAACTCTTGAAGGAGGTTCTTCAATAGTTTTCAATAGAGCATTTGAAGCAGCAGTTGACAGCATATGACATTCATCAATAACATACACCTTCCATCTGGCTTGAGTCGGAGCAAATCGGGCTCTGTCAATTATTTCTCTTATATTTTCAACTCCGGTATTTGATGCAGCATCAATTTCTATAACATCTAGGGCATTACCATCTGCAATTTGTTTACATAATTCACATTCCCCACAAGGATTAGCTGTAGGTTGATCAAAAGAAAGACAATTTAATGACTTTGCAAATATCCTTGCACTTGATGTTTTTCCAGTTCCTCTTGGTCCACTAAATAGATAAGCAGGAGCAATTTTTTGAGATAATAATGCTTGTTTTAGAGTTATTGATATGAATTCTTGACCAACTAGTTCAGCTAGGTTTCTAGGCCTGTATTTCTGATGAAAAGGCTTATTTATATCAATCATTTATTTTTCTTAATTAAAAGATTAAGGTTGAATTTATGTAAACGATAACCCTAATTCTTATGCAGATTCTTTAATAATCCTATTATTACCAGATGGAAGTTTAACAATTTTAGATGAAAACAGATTGTCTACCATTTTTTTCGTAATCGTAAATTCTTTTACTTCCTCTTGTGATGGAAGTGTATACATCAAATCAAGCATTAATTCTTCAATTATTGATCTAAGAGCTCGTGCCCCTGTTTTTCTTTTAAAAGCTTCATTAGCAATTGCTGCCACAGATTCAGGTGCGAATTTTAATTCAACGTTATCCATACTTAATAAAGTTTTAAACTGCTTTACTAGTGCATCTCTTGGTTCAGTAAGAATTGATTCAAGAGTTTCTTTGGTAAGACGATCTAGTACTGCGCATACTGGGATTCTTCCTATGAATTCTGGAATTAATCCATATTTAACTAGATCATCTAGTTCCAAATTCTTTAGAGCATCTCTGGAATCAACTATTTTTTTTGTATTGACTTTGCTTTCTTCCGAGCTAGTCGTAAATCCAATGGAATGTTTTCCTAAACGTTTTTGAACAATATCTTCTAAACCTATAAATGCACCTCCACATATAAATAAAATCTGACTTGTATCTATTTGAATGCAGTCATGATAAGGATGTTTTCTTCCTCCTTGTGGTGGAACATTAGCAATTGTTCCTTCTAGCATTTTTAATAATGCTTGTTGAACTCCTTCTCCAGATACATCTCTTGTAATTGATGGATTTTCACTTTTTCTAGCGATTTTGTCGATCTCATCAATATATATAATCCCTTTTTGAGCTAAATCCACATTCATTTCTGACTTTTGTAGAAGTCTCAATAGGATATTTTCAACATCCTCACCAACATATCCAGCCTCAGTCAGAGTTGTTGCATCAGCTACAGCAAAAGGAACATCAAGAAATTCAGCTAAAGTTTGGGCCAATAATGTTTTACCACTCCCTGTTGGGCCAATCAGTAGGATATTTGATTTTTGTAGTTTAGTTGCCTGACAATCGTTGATATTATCTTCCTTGTGTTCTTCTTTTAACCTCCAAGCTAGTCTTTTATAATGATTATAAACAGCAACTGATAGGATTTTTTTTGCAGATTCTTGGCCCACTACTTGATTATCGAGAAAAGTTTTAATCTCAAGTGGTTTGGGGATAGAAGTTAATTCTAAGGGAACTGATTTTTCAGGGTTATTAGTTGGTAATTTTTTCTTTACTTGTGGTGAATTGTTAAGTTTTGCTTGAGTATCGATTAATTCTTCATCAAGAATTTCATTACATAGGTCAATACATTCATCACAAATGTACACTCCTGGCCCGGCTATAAGTTTTCTAACTTGATCTTGTGATTTACCACAAAATGAACATTTTAGATGGGCGTCAAATTTAGCCATCGATTATCAAAGCTTATGAAAAATAAAAAAGATTAAATATCCCTTACTTATTAGGATTGCTTATAAAATTGAATTCGTCATCATATTCTTAAAATATTACTTTTACTTGTCATTTTTTATGACTTTATCAATTAATCCATATTGAACTGCTTCTGAAGGTGATAGAAAATAATCTCTTTCAGTATCTTCATTAATTTTTTCGATTGATTGACCAGTATGATCTGCTAAGAGAGAATTTAAGGTTTTTTTGAGAAACAGTATTTCTTTTGCTTGTATCTCAATTTCTACTGCTTGCCCCTGAGCACCTCCAAGAGGCTGGTGAATCATGATTCTTGAATTTGGCAATGCCAACCTTTTCCCTTTAGCGCCTCCAGAAAGAAGGAATGCACCCATACTTGCCGCAACACCGAAACAGATTGTCACAACGTCTGGGGTTATCTGTTGCATTGTGTCATATATAGCTAATCCTGCAGTAACAGAACCACCAGGAGAATTGATATATATTTGGATATCTTTTTCAGGATCCTCAGCTTCTAAAAATAGTAATTGTGCAACAAGTGAGTCTGATACTTGATCATTAATTCCAGTGCCTAAGAATATTATCCTTTCTCTTAATAATCTTGAATAAATATCAAATGCTCTTTCTCCTCTTCCTGATTGTTCGACAACCGTAGGAACAGCAGATTCCGATTTATTTTTTACATCAAGATAATTGATTGAGCTTTGGATTAAATGTTTTTGTTCAGAATTCACTAAGTTGACCTCTTCTATTATCTAATTTAGAAGTTTTTTTGTTGATTAGCTAAATTTTTTATAAATTATTTTTTTTCTTTTTTATTTACCTTTGGCTGACTTTTAGTTTGACTTGCCTTTTTCGTACGTGATTTTGTTGATTTTTCACTTATTTCTTTTACTACTGTGTTTTCCTCAAGCCAAGTAATTAACTTTTCTTTGAGTAGGTCGTTACGGATTACATCTTTTAGTTTTTGAATATCAATTTGTTTTGGCGATTTTGAAATTTCAACTTCATATTCTTTCATTTTTTTATCTACTTCTTTATCCTCAACTATGACATTTTCCTTTTCTGATAATGCTTTTAAAGCTAAATTTCTTTGAACATTTTTTTCGGCTTGAGGACGAGTTGATTCAGCCAAAGATTTTACTAATTCTGGCGTGAAAGTTGATTTAATATCCATTCCTTGTTGAGCAAATCTTTGTGCTGTTTGTTCTATGTTATTTCTAACCTCAATATCAATCATTGATTTTGGAATTTCCGCATCTAATTCTTTTGATAGCGCATCCATTAAAGCTTCAATTTTGATATTTTTTTGAGTTTTATCAAAATTTTCTTTGAGTTGATTTTCTATATCTTTTTTTAGTTCTTTTAATGAGTCTTTATTCCCAGATTGTTTTGCAAATTCATCATTTAGTTCAGGCAATTCTTTTTCTTTAAGATCTTTGAGAGTTACTTCAAAGATTGCTTCTTTACCTCTGGAATCTTCATGAGAATAGTCTTCAGGAAATTTGAGATTAAGAGTTTTATTATCATCAATTTTCATACCAACAATTCCTTCAACAAATCCTGGAATCATTTTGTTCTTTTCTAATTCAAGATCCATTGATTCACTAGATCCTCCATCAATTTCTTTTTTAGAGTCTTTATAAATGCCTTTAAAACTTACTACGGCGATGTCTCCTAACTTTGCAGGTCTATGATTAACTGGAACAATATTTGCTAACTGATTTCTTGATTTTTCTAAAGCTTCATCTATGGATTTGGGATCAAATTTACTTTTTTTAAGTTCAACTGAAAGTCCTTTTGATTTTTTTAATTTTAATTCGGGTTCAACATCAGTTTGAAGAGTAATCTTTAAAGCTTTTTCTGGACTAAAATTTTTAAGTAATGATTCAAATCCATCAACTAACTCTGGTTCACTTAGCGGCTCTATTGATTCCATTTTTAAAGCCTCATTCCAAGATTTATCAATTATTTTTTCAAGAGCAGAGGCGTGCAGCTGAGTAATACCGATTCTTTGTATTAATACCTGTTTTGGAATTTTGCCAAGCCTAAAACCCGGAATTTTAGCTGAACGACTAATTGAATTTATTGTCTCATTTACGCATGATTTGCATGTGTTAGATGGTATTTCTAATTCAAGTGCAATTCTACTTTTAGGTAGTGCTGTTGTTTTTACTATTAATGCTTCTTTAATCATGTTTGAAGTTTTAAATTATTACAATAAGAAGAACTTAATTATTTCACATTAAGTGATTTCCTTGAAAGTTAACTTTTTTGATACAGTAAAAAATATTCAAGTTAATAACTTTTTGTTTAGATAGTGAGAAAATCTCCATTTTTACCAAATAGATCTTTAAAAGTAGCCATCTTAGGTTCCACAGGCGCGGTTGGATCAGAATTACTTAAAATTCTAGAAGATAGAGATTTTCCCATTTCAGAATTAGTATTGCTCTCATCTGAGCGTTCTCAAGGAAAAATAGTTAAATGGAAAGGAGAAGAGATAGTTACCAAAAAAGCAACTAAAGGAGAATTTTTAAATGTTGATCTAGTTCTTGCTTCTGCTGGTGGAAGTATTTCAAAAAAATGGTTATCAACAGTTCAGGATCAAAATGCTGTATTAATAGATAATTCAAGTGCATTTAGATTAGAAAATGATGTCCCCCTTGTTGTTCCTGAAGTAAATGCTTCTGATGTTTTAAAGCACCAGGGTATTATCGCTAATCCAAATTGCACAACAATTTTATTGACTTTGGTTTTAGCTCCTCTAAATAATATTTCTCCCATTAAAAGAGTAATCGTTTCAACGTATCAATCGGTAAGTGGAGCAGGACAATTAGCAATGGAAGAATTAAAGTATTTAACTAAAAAATATTTGCAGGGAGATCCAAAAAGAAGTGAAGTTTTACCATATTCATTAGCATTTAATTTGTTTTTACATAATTCACCAATGCTTGCAAATAATTACTGCGAAGAAGAAATGAAAATGACAAATGAAACACGCAAAATACTGAATGTCTCTGATTTGAAACTTTCTTCAACATGTGTACGCGTGCCAGTTCTTAGAGCCCATTCTGAATCGGTTAATATTGAATTTGAGGATATTATCAAACCCTCCTATGCCATTGATCAATTAAAAAAAGCTGATGGTGTAGAAATAATTGAAGACTATGGAAAAAATAGGTTTCCCATGCCAAATGATGTGATGGGAAGAGATAATATTGCCGTGGGAAGGGTTAGAACTGATATAAGTAATCCCTATGGATTAGAATTGTGGTTATGTGGAGATCAAATTAGGAAAGGAGCAGCACTTAATGCTGTTCAAATAGCTGAACTATTAATTCAAAAAAATGAATGTTGAAAATACTAAATCTTCTAAACCATTATTTGGCAGAATTTTAACTGCGATGATTACTCCATTTAAAGAAAATGGGGCTGTAGATTATGAATTAGCTATTAAACTTTCAAATTATCTTTGTGAAAATGGTTCAGATGGAATTGTGCTTTGTGGAACTACCGGAGAATCGCCAACTCTTTCTTGGTCTGAACAGCATGATTTGTTTGTTGCAGTTAAAGGTTCTTTAAATTTCGGAAGTAAAATAATAATTGGAACAGGTAGTAACTGTACAAGTGAGGCAATAGAGGCTACGAAGAAAGCGTATGAATTTGGTGCAGATGGTGCTCTAGTTGTAGTGCCCTATTACAATAAACCACCTCAAGAAGGTCTTTATAATCACTTTAGTTCTATAGCGTCTGCAGCTAAGGATTTACCTCTAATGCTATACAACATTCCAGGAAGAACAGGTTGCAATTTATTACCTAATACTGTAAAAAAACTTATGAATTTCTCAAATATTCTCAGTATTAAGGCAGCAAGCGGTAGAATAGAAGAAGTAACAGAATTAAGGTCAGTTTGTGGACCTAAGCTCTCTGT
This sequence comes from Prochlorococcus sp. AG-679-P15, assembly GCA_003210695.1. GTDB lineage: Bacteria > Cyanobacteriota > Cyanobacteriia > PCC-6307 > Cyanobiaceae > Prochlorococcus_A. The sequence continues at coordinate 6,422 of QCUW01000014.1, forward strand.
ATATAGTGGCGACGATTCGTTGTTGCTCCCTATGTTATCTGTTGGTGCTGTTGGCGTAGTTAGTGTGGCAAGCCATTTGGTTGGCCTTCAACTTAAAGAAATGATTGAATTATTTTATAAAGGAGAGGTTTCATCTGCTCTTGTAATTCATGAAAGACTTCAACCTCTTTTTAAATCACTTTTTATGACTACTAATCCTATTCCAATTAAGGCAGCTTTAGAGCTTTCTGGATGGAATGTAGGTAATCCAAGGAGCCCTTTATCTCCACTGCCTATGGAAATGAAAAAACAACTTTCAATTATCCTCAAATCCTTACATTAAGGATTCTATTTAACTTGGTAATTAAATTTAAATAAAATTAGTTTGATTACAAGTAAGACTTTATAAATTTTAAATTATGCAATCAAGATCGAATTCAACAATTAACAGATCTTCAAATAATTCATCAGGATCTAAAAATAATAGCCCGACTCTAAGAGTAATACCATTAGGTGGCTTACATGAAATAGGTAAAAATACTTGTGTATTTGAATTTGGAGATGAATTAATGCTAGTTGACGCTGGACTAGCTTTCCCTTCAGACGGCATGCATGGTGTAAATATTGTTATGCCAGATACCACTTTTTTAAAAGAAAATCAAAGAAGAATTAAAGGAATGATAGTAACTCATGGACATGAGGATCATATCGGAGGTATTTCTCATCATCTGAAGCATTTTAATATTCCTATCATTTATGGTCCAAGACTAGCAATGTCAATGTTAAGAGGAAAAATGGAGGAAGCAGGAGTATCTGATAGAACAACCATACAGACAGTAAATCCAAGAGATGTTGTAAAGGTTGGGCAACACTTTTCTGTTGAATTTATTCGTAATACTCATTCAATCTGCGACAGTTTTTCTTTAGCAGTTACAACACCTGTTGGCACAATTATATTTACTGGTGATTTTAAATTTGATCATATGCCAGTGGATGGAGAACAATTTGATATTGAAAGAATGGTGCATTATGGCGAGAAGGGAGTTTTATGCATGTTTAGTGATTCAACTAATGCGGAAGTTCCAGGTTTTTGTCCTTCTGAAAAGACTATTTATCCCTCTTTAGAAAAACATATTGCTGAGGCAAAAGAACGAGTAATCCTTACAACATTCGCTAGTTCTGTTCATAGAGTGACAATGATCCTAGAGTTGGCTATGAAACACGGAAGAAAGGTTGGTTTGTTAGGTAGATCTATGATAAATGTTATTGCTAAAGCAAGAGACATTGGTTATATGAAATGCCCAGATGATTTGTTTGTTCCTATTAAACAAATTAGAGATTTACCTGATAGAGAAACATTATTATTGATGACTGGGAGTCAAGGGGAACCTTTAGCTGCTTTAAGTAGAATTTCTCGTGGTGAGCATCAACATGTGCGCCTTAAAACTACTGATACTGTTATCTTCTCTGCTAGCCCAATCCCAGGAAATACTATAGGTGTTGTCAATACAATAGATAGATTGATGAAAATGGGAGCTAAGGTTGTGTATGGAAAAGGTGAGAATATTCATGTTTCTGGTCATGGTTTCCAGGAAGATCAAAAATTAATGTTGGCATTAGTTAAACCTAAGTTTTTTGTACCTGTTCACGGAGAACATAGAATGCTTGTTTGTCACAGTAGAAGTGCTCAGATAATGGGAGTTCCCAAAGATAATATCTTAATTATTGAAAATGGAGATGTTGTTGAATTAACTCCTAATTCTATTAACAAAGGAGATCCTGTAAAAGCTGGAGTAGAATTACTTGATAACTCTCGTAATGGAATTGTTGATGCCAGAGTATTAAAGGAAAGGCAACAATTAGCTGGTGATGGCGTTGTAACTGTTTTAGCGCCTATAAGTACTGATGGGAAAATGGTTGCTCCACCGAGAGTAAATTTAAGGGGGGTTGTGACCACTGCAGAACCTAGAAAAATGTCTATGTGGACTGAACGAGAAATAAGTTGGGTTTTAGAAAACAGATGGAAGCAGTTATCTAGACAAACTGGACCTAATAATTTTGAGGTAGATTGGATTGGTGTGCAAAGAGAAATTGAAAATGGTTTAAGTAGAAGAATGAGAAGAGAGTTACAAGTAGAGCCCTTAATTCTTTGTTTAGTTCAGCCAGCCCCAAGTGGAACGCGTGCTTATATACCTAAGATTACTGAAGATCAAAATAACCATAATAGGAATAGAAATAATCAAAATTTCCAAAAAAGAAATAATAATAATAATCCAAATATTTCAAATAATGCTAAAAACCTCGATACTCAAAATAATTCCAAATCTTCAAAAGACGTATTAGTTAATTCTGAAAAAGAAGAATCTTTTGAGGGTAGGACTAGAAGAAGAAGATCAGCAGTAACTTCTTAGGATTTTTCAAGATTTATATAATTTGTATCCCATATAATCTTTAACCTCTCTGGCAAGTTGATTTGGCCTCTATCTTTTTCAAAAATTGAAGAAACTAAATCATTAATATTGTATGAATTTAATTGTTTTTTACAATTCTTTTTCACGAAAATATTTAAGATAGTACATCTAGCTTCAATGCATAAGCTATTAAATAGTTCTCTTTTAACACCCTTTTCATCTTTACAAGTTAGGTATGCAAGCTTACCTAGGTCTTGTTGTTCTTTATTATAATTACTCATTCTTTCTGCAAATTTATTTATTCTTTTGGAATAACCAGGATACATAGTTTCAAAAGTCGGAATAATTTTTTTTCTGACTAAATTTCTTTTTATTTTTAGATCGAGGTTTGATGGGTCTTCCCAAATGGGAATGTTCATCAAGTTGCAAATTGTCTTGGTATTTTCTCTGCTAAATATTAAAAATGGTCTTATTAAATAAATATTACGTTCAAGTAATCTTTTTTTTGCGATATAGCTAAGTCCTGCATAATTGCTTCCTCTAGCCAAATTAAGTAGAAATGTTTCTGCATTATCTGTATTAGTGTGACCTGTTATTAAGTAAATTTTTATATTTTTTGAGTTTTCACTTAATAATTGATTGGCTCTTTCACTTAATTTTTTATATCTCCAATCTCGCGCTTTTTCTTCAGAAGAAAGACTTTTTTTATTAGCTCGATCACAAAAAAATGAGATATTTTTTTTATCACAGTAACTTTTTAATTCGATTGCATATCTCTCAGATTTTTCATGCCATTGATGATCTCCATGCCAAACATTCACAAACCAATTATGTTGATTTTTTATATCGTTAATGAGGTTTAACAAAGCCATTGAATCTTGTCCTCCAGAAACTGCTATCAAAAGCTTTGCTCCATTAGGGATAAGTTTTTTGTCGCTTAATAACTCCTTATGCAGCATATGATGCCAGGAAGTCCAATTTTTTTGCGTTAAATTTTTATTAGACACATTATTTAACTCAAATAATATTTTTTAAAAAATTAACTGTTTTACTAAAACAATGTCACAATCAGGTAATAAATTCATCAATTCAATGAGTCTGATTAATCTTTTGCCACAAAAAATTCAAGAAGAGTTAAGCCATAACTCTTTACTCAAAGTTATCTCAGGATTAAGTAATTTTGAGACTCAATCTGTTAAAAAGATTTCAGAAGCAGCTTTTATAGGGGGTGCTGATTTGCTTGATATCGCTTGCAAACCAGAATTAGTTGAATCTGCTATTGAGATTTCATCATTACCAATTTGTGTAAGTTCAGTGTTGCCTAAATCATTTATAAATTCAGTTAAGGCAGGAGCTTCTTTAATAGAAATCGGAAACTATGATAGTTTTTATGAAAAAGGAATTACTTTTTCCGAGGAGAAAGTTTTAGATCTCACAAAAGAAACTAAGGATATCTTACCTAATGTTCCTCTATCAGTAACAGTTCCTCATACTATTCCTATAGATAAGCAAGTTGATCTTGCCATGAAATTAGTTTTAGAGGGCGCTGATATTATCCAAACTGAAGGAGGTAAAAGTTCTAATCCATATAATTCTGGTATACAAGGATTATTAGAAAAGTCAGTACCTACATTGGCAGCTACTCTAGCAATTCATAAAGAATTTGATAAACACTCTATTCATATCCCAATTATGAGTGCTTCGGGCTTAAGTGAGGTAACATGTCCATTAGCAATATCATGCGGAGCTTCAGCAGTTGGAGTTGGATCTGTAGTTAATAAATTAGATGATTTAATATCAATGATTGCTGTTGTAAGAGGTTTAAAAGAATCTTTGAAAAATTCATTAATTAAAGAAAAAATTTCTTAATATATTAAAGTACCAGGCTGTCAGCTGTATGAATAACTATAAGCTTCAAGCACCATATGAACCAAATGGTGATCAGCCTGAGGCTATTAAAAAATTAGTTCATGGAGTTAATAATGGCAAAGAGTTTCAAACTCTTTTGGGAGCAACTGGAACAGGAAAAACTTTCACTATTGCAAATGTAATAGAACAAACTGGGAGGCCTGCATTAGTTTTGGCTCATAATAAAACTTTAGCAGCTCAATTATGTAATGAATTAAGGGAGTTCTTTCCTAAAAATGCTGTAGAGTACTTTATTTCTTACTACGATTATTATCAACCTGAGGCTTATGTCCCAGTAAGTGATACATACATAGCAAAAACTGCATCAATTAATGAGGAGATTGATATGCTTAGGCATTCAGCTACTCGATCCTTATTTGAAAGAAAAGATGTAATAGTTGTTGCATCTATTAGCTGCATTTATGGCCTTGGAATACCAAGTGAATATTTAAAAGCTGCTGTTAAATTTGAAGTAGGAGAATCAATCAATTTACGTTCTTCTTTGAGATCATTAGTTGATAATCAATACACAAGGAATGATGTAGAAATCACTAGAGGGAGATTTAGAATTAAGGGGGACGTATTAGAAATTGGTCCAGCTTATGAAGATAGATTGATAAGAGTTGAATTGTTTGGAGATGAGATAGAGGCAATTAGATTTGTGGATCCGTTAACTGGAGAGATTCTTGAGAGTCTAGATCAAGTTAGCGTTTATCCTGCCAAGCATTTTGTCACTCCAAAAGAGAGATTAGAGGCTGCTATTAGTGCCATAAAAAGTGAATTAAAAGAACAATTAGATAAATTTTCTTATGAAGGTAAGTTGTTGGAGGCTCAACGTTTAGAGCAGCGTACAAAATATGATTTAGAAATGCTTAGAGAAGTAGGATATTGCAATGGTGTTGAAAATTATGCACGACATTTGGCTGGTAGAGAAGCAGGAAGTCCCCCAGAATGCTTAATTGATTATTTTCCAAAAGATTGGTTATTAGTTGTTGATGAAAGTCACGTTACATGTCCGCAATTACATGCGATGTATAACGGAGACCAGGCTAGAAAAAAGGTTTTAATAGATCATGGTTTTCGCTTGCCGAGCGCTGCAGATAATAGGCCTTTGAAGTGTGAGGAATTTTGGGAAAAATCTAGACAGACATTGTTTATTAGTGCAACTCCTGGTCAATGGGAGTTGGATCAATGCGAAGGACAGTTTATTGAACAAGTTATAAGACCAACTGGTGTATTAGACCCAATTATTGATGTAAGGCCTAGTGATGGTCAAATAGATGATCTTCTATCGGAAATAAGAGTTAGAGCTAAGAAGAAACAGAGAGTACTTGTTACTACTCTTACAAAAAGAATGGCAGAAGATCTTACAGATTTTTTATCGGATAACAAAGTCAGGGTGAGGTATTTGCATTCTGAAATTCATTCAATTGAAAGAATAGAAATCATACAAGATCTTAGACTGGGTGAATATGATGTATTAGTTGGAGTTAATTTGCTAAGGGAGGGACTTGACTTACCTGAAGTATCCTTAGTTGCAATTTTAGATGCTGATAAAGAAGGCTTTTTGAGAGCAGAGCGTTCCCTAATTCAAACTATTGGAAGAGCTGCGAGGCATGTGGAAGGAGTTGCTTTACTCTATGCAGATAACTTTACACAATCTATGAAAAGAGCTATATCTGAAACTGATAGAAGAAGAACTATTCAAAAAAAATATAATGAGATCAATGGTATTACCCCAAGACCTGCAGGAAAGAAAATAGAAAATTCAATATTATCATTTTTAGAATTATCAAGAAAATTAGATAGTGGAGGATTATCCAAAGATCTTATAAATATAGTTAATAATAAAACAGATGAAATTTTAAATTCTAAAGATAATCAATGTTTACTTGAAGAAATGCCAGATTTAATTGATAAGTTAGAGAATAAAATGAAAGATGCAGCAAAAGAACTAAATTTTGAAGAGGCAGCAAATCTTAGAGATAGAATTAAGAAACTTAGACAAAAATTATCTAGGAATAGTTAATTAATTATTTATCTAATTCGAAATAAGAATGAATAGCATTTACTGCTTGATCGCAATCTTTTTCTAAGACGATACAAGAAGTTCTTATCTCGCTTGTAGCAATCATCTCAATATTAATATTTTTATTTGCAAGAGCTCTAAATATTTTCCCAGCTGTTCCAACTTTAAATGCCATTCCAGCTCCTACTGTGCTTACTTTCGCTATCGCAGGCCCATATTCAATAAAAGATCCTTCTAATTTTTTTGTTAAAGAATGAAAAATTTTATTAGCTCTTTCTCTGTCTTCTTTGTTCATGGTGAAACTTATATCTTTGGTTTTGAAAGATGTGAATCTTTCAGATTGAACAATAGTGTCAAAAATTAAATTACTTTCTGCTAGAGCTAAACATATTGAAGCTGCTACACCAGGTTTATCAGGTAAGTTTCGAAAACTAACTTGTAATTGATTTTTATCGAGTGCAATACCTCTTACTTCAGGCTGATTATCTTTCTCAAATACTGGATTAATAAAAATTTGTTTATCAGATAATTTAAATTTTTCACTTACAAATCTTATCGCTTTTGGAATATTGTTTATATCAAGTAAACAGCTGACTTTGATTTCGCTGGTTGCTATTAATCTTACATTTATGTTTGCTTGTGATAAAGTTTCAAATAAATCAGCAGAAACACTTGGTCTGCCCATTATTCCAGCTCCTTGAATACTTAATTTAGTCATTTTTGTTTTGAAATTATATTCTCCTCCTAATTGATTTGTTATTAATTTACATTGTTCAATTGTTTTCTTTAACTCAAACTCATTAACTGTAAAAGCAATATCATTACTGTTCCCATCGTGCGTAGCTTGAATTATTAAGTCAACATTTATGTTTGCTTGCGATAAAGTTTCAAATATTTGCGCTGCAATTCCTGGTCTATCAGGTAGGTTGGAAATACTAAATACGGTTTGGTTTTCTAATACTTCAAGACTATTAACAGTTTTTGTTAATTCTAAACCCCCTCTTTTGAGGGGTAGCGGTTTGATTTTGCTATGTAGAAGAGTCCCATTTGAGAGGGTATGACTTGATTTTACATATAATTTTATTCCATAGTTACGAGCAATTTCTACAGCTCTAGGATGAAGTACTGATGCACCAACACTTGCAAGTTCTAGCATCTCCTCACAACTAATAATATCTAGTAATTTTGCATTAGGTACTATTCTTGGATCAGTGGTTAGAACCCCAGGAACATCTGTATATATCTCGCAAGTTTCTGCACCTAATGCTGTTGAAAGAGCAACTGCTGAGGTGTCTGAACCCCCTCTTCCCAATGTGGTGATTTCCATTGACCCAGTATGACTAAGAGTTGAACCTTGAAAACCAGCAACTACTACAACATATCCTTGATCAATATAGTTTTGTATACGGTCTGTTTTTATATCTAGAATTCTTGCTTTCCCATGAATTGATTCAGTAACAATTCCAACTTGGCTCCCTGTCATAGATATCGCAGGGATGCCGTATTCATTTAGTGATATTGAGAGAAGTGCAATAGTTACTTGCTCTCCTGTAGATAGGAGCATATCCAATTCCCTGCTATTTGGATTTTTGCTGATTGATTCTGCTAACTTATTTAAATGATCTGTAGAATTACCCATTGCAGATACAACTACGACGATTTCATTTCCAGCCTCTTTACTTTGTCCAATATTTTGAGCAATAGCTTTAATTTTTGTAATATCTCCAACAGAAGTGCCGCCAAATTTTTTGATTAATAAAGCCATATTTAAATCATAATATAAATTATCAAACTTAATATTTGATTAACTTAAGTTAACGAGATTTTCTGTAAAAACATTAATAGGATTATTGCCTTTTTTTAGTGAAGATTCAATATTTAATAAATTACTCATTAATTTAATTAAGAAATCTGCGGATGTATTATTTACTTTTCTACGGATAAAAAAAATTCTTTTAGGGTTGGATATATTTGCAATTTTGCATATTTGACTTAAATCTTGTTCACCAGATTTATGTAGTAATTTTACAATGGTATGCATTCTGATTTGACTAATTAATCCCGCATTAAGCCTTAAAGCAGGTTCTCCTTTTTTCAATAAATAATGAATTTCTATAAGACTATCACTAATTTTATTTTGCAATAGATGATCAATTATTTTAAATATATTTGACTGATGATCATTAAATAATTTTTTTACATCATCACTTTTTAGTGTAAGTTCGTCATTTGCATTATTATTTGCTGCAGATAGATATAATTTGGCTTTAGCTAATTCGCTCATTAAATTAACACTATCATTTCCTATTGAATCAATAATTAAGTTGGCTGCTTCTTTATCTAGATTAATATTCATTGAATTTGCCATAACCTCTAGGTATCTTATCTGGCCTTCATAATCCCAAATATCTGGCAAAGAAAATGAAGTTTCAATTGCTAAATTTTTTTTTATTAAATTTTGAATAAATTTTGTACTCTTGAGTCTTGTGTCTGGTTTTTTAGTATTTTGTAAAATAAAGTAGGTATTAGTGGGAATATTTTGACAAATTTTTTCAAATTTTATCCTTATTTCCTCATTCTTATTTGTGAATATTGGGTTATTTTTTAATACAACTACTCTTGAACCGTCCCCCAAAGGGGGTATAAGTATTTCATCAAATGCTTGTTTGATTTGATTATCTTCATCACCATTTAAATAGCTAATATTTATTTCTCCCCATGTTTTAGATACTTTTTGATCAATTATTTTTTGAATAAACTTTTTGCATGCATTTAAATCATTTCCCCATATTATTTGAATTGGCATACTAACTAAAAAAGATGCTAATTATAATTATGCTTACTTTTAATATAAGGTAAATTAAATTTTAATGATAAAAGACCATCCTATTTTTATAGAAAGTATTAGATTTATAAGATCTAATTTGATTAAAAATAATTTAAATTACTTTGAAAATAAAGTTTTAGAAAGACTAGTTCATACTTCAGGTGACTTTAATATTCAGAAACTATTGGAATTTAGTGAAGGAGCATGTGAAAAAGCAATAAAGTCTTTAAAAGAAGGTGCACCAATATTGACTGATACTGATATGGCAGCCGTAGCTATTAAATCAATGGCAAAAAATACAAGTGGTAACTCAGTTGTATCGGCCAAAAAATGGTTTAATGATAAAGATTTATTAGGATTAACTAAAACTGCTTATGGTATAGAAAAAGGTTGGATTGAATTATCTGCTAAAAATTTAGGGGTAAAATCGCCAATTATTGTTATTGGCAGTTCTCCAACAGCATTAATGAATTTATTGGAGATTCTAAAGAATTCAAAACAGATTCCTAGTTTAATTATTGGAATGCCTGTAGGTTTTATTGGGGTTAGACAAAGTAAAGAAAAATTACTCAATACTCAGTATCCAAGGATTGTTGTCAATTCTACAAGAGGAGGCGCTGCAATGGCTGCCGCAGCTGTTAACGCCTTATTAAGAGAAACTATTTAATGGTCAGTTAATGAGAATTTATTTGATTTTTTATTTCATTTTAATTTGAGAATTAAACTTATTATTTTTTTCTAAATAATCTAAAACCAATCTAGCTTTATCGACAACTTCTTTAGGAACCCCGGCTAACTTTGCAGCTTCAATACCATAACTCTTGTTAGCACCACCTTTTTCAATTTTATGACAAAAATAAAGTTGATCTTTCTTTTGTTTAACTAAAACTTGAAAATTTTCTATATTTGCATTTGTATTTTTAAGATAATTGAGTTCATGATAATGGGTTGCAAAAATGGTATTACAAACAATTTTTTTCGCAAGATATTCACTCACTGACCATGCTATGGAAAGCCCGTCAAAAGTTGATGTTCCTCTACCTATCTCATCAAGTAAGACGAGAGAGTTTTTCGTAGCTTGATTAAGTATTGATGCTGTCTCTGACATTTCTACCATGAATGTAGATTGTCCAGATGATTGATCATCTACGGCTCCAATTCTTGTAAATATTCGATCTGCAATTTGAATTTTTGCTTTACTGGCAGGGATAAAGCTACCAATTTGAGATAAGATTTGTATTAATCCTATTTGTCTAATAAAGCAACTCTTTCCACTTGCATTAGGACCAGTTAGTATTATTAACTTTTGCTTATCATTGAACGAAATATCGTTTGATATAAATTGATTATTATTTAATAATTGTTCAACAATAGGATTTCGTCCTGCAATAATTGCTGTACTTTGTTTTGCCGTTGAATTTGTAACTGGTAAAAGGGTTGGTTTTATGTAATTATTTTCTAATGATGTAATTGCTAAACCAAGTAATGCATCCATGCAGGCAATAGATTTTGCTACAGATCTAATTTTTTTTGTTTTTGAAGCTACAAGATTTCTTATCTCGCAAAATAATTCATATTCTTTAATAGCCGCTCGATTTTTGACTTGAAATATTTTACTTTCTTTGGTTTTGATTTCTGTAGTTACATATCTTTCCTCATTAGTAAGAGTTTGCCTCTTAATCCAATGAGTTGGAGCTAAATTTACCTTTGATTTATTTATTGAAATGTAATACCCAAAGTTTTTGTGGAATTGAATTTTTAAATTTGATATTTTACTAATTTTTCTTTCTTTTAATTCTTCTTTATTCAACCAATCTGAGTAATCGTCTATTAAATTCCGTAAGCCATCTAAAACATTATCAACTCCATCATGGATAATACCTCCTTCACTAGTATTTAAAGGGGGATTATCTACTAGCTTAAAACTTATTAGATCTGCTAATTCTAAAAGTTCATTATCAATATTTTTTAATTGATCTGTCCAAGATGGTATTTTATTCTTAAATAATTCAACAATTGACTTTAATCTAGGCAATTTTTTTAGGCCCTCTGATATTGCTATCAAATCTCTTGGACTTGCATGACCAGCACATGCTCTACCAGAAAGTCTCTCTAGATCGCCCATTGCTCTAAGTATATTTTGGGTATCTGTTCGCAATTTTTTGGACTCTAAAAAGTTAGAAATAATATTTTGTCTTCTACAAATTTCATCAATATTTAATAATGGAGAGTCTATCCATCTTCTTAAACATCTTGCACCCATACAAGTAAATGTTTTATCTATACTCCATAGGAGTGAACCGACATAATTATTTTCTCGTTGAGTATTTTTTATTTCTAAATTTTTTTGAGTTTGATAATCAATAATTAAATGATCTTTGGAAAATTGTATTTGTGGAAAATCTAAAGAAATTTTTAAAGAAGAATCATTCTCAAGATGAGATGGATTAATTTTCTCTAAATAATTTAGTAAGCCACCAAGTGCTTTAGTCGCGTTAGTTAAATTTTTGAGTCCTAAACCCTCTAAAGTTAGAATTTTAAAATAGCTTTTTATGGCTGAACTTGCCTCATTAATACTGAAAAAAGTTTCTTGGGTGACTGTATATGTTATTTGATGATTTTGTTCCTCTAATAATTTTTTTTCTTCTTTGCTTCCTATAATTATTTCTGATGTATCTAATTTAATAATTTCATCGAATAGTTTTGAGAATGATTTTCCCTCCATAGTTATTAATTCTCCTGTACTCACATCAGCTCTTGAAATACCCCATTCATATAAATCTTCGGAATTTGTTTCTGATATGTGAATCGCCGTTATCCAATTATTTTTTCTAGCAACCAACATACCTTCTTCAATTACAGTTCCTGGGGTAATAATTCTTGTTATTCCTCTTTTGAGTGGTGTTCCATAATTCCCAGAGCTTTTTTCTAACTGGTCACATATCACTACTGAATGGTTTTTCTTAATTAACTCAGCGCAGTACCTCTCCATTGCATGATGAGGCACACCTGCCATAGGGATCTTGCCAATTTCTTTTCCAGCATCTTTGCTAGTTAAAGTTATTTCTAATAAGTTAGATATGAATACAGCATCTTCAAAAAAACACTCAAAAAAATCGCCTAATCTATATAGTAATAATCTATTGCTGTTTTCTTCTTTTAATTGAACATAATGTTTAAGAACTGGAGTTAATTTTTGTTTTTCAACTGATTTATAACTGTAAGATTTTTCATTAATGTAATCAGGTTTACTGACGGTATACGAATCATTTTTGAATTTGCTGATTAAATTAGTAGAATTTTTTCTTTGTCTGGGTCTTTTTTGTGATTCTTCTTTTAATACTGCATTGGATAAGTCTTCAGGTATTTCATTTGAACTATTTGGATGTTTAGAGTCATTATTAATTACAAATAAATTCTGCTGAATTATTGTATTTTCTTGCATATTTTTGTTATTTATAATTTGATATTAGTGACTAATTTTATTTTTGCATTTCTAAAATGGCTAAACGTATGTAAATTTTCTTCAGAAATATTCATTTTCGTGAGATTATAGTATCTATAATTATTTAAAAATAAGTTTGAATCATGCAGGCTGTTAACTTTTTCTTTGTAAACGCTCTTTTATTTGCTTCTTTAATCGCAGTGGTTGGTGTTCCAGTTTTATATGTAACTCAACCCTCTACTGAAGAAGGACAGAAAGAGAGTAGAAGAAAAATATATTCTATTGCTGCAGTTTGGGTCGTTTTAGTCTTTGCTACAGGGATTGTTTCCTCCTTAGTTTGAACTTAATACCTTTTCATGAGAGTGTAGTTATATAACGAAGAAAATTTAATGACTATTTTTGAAGGATCTTTTACTAATGCTTCTACTTTAAAAGTTGGAATAGTTGTTGCAAGATTCAATGACTTAATTACAAATAAAATATTATCTGGATGCCTTGATTGTCTAAAAAGGCATGGTTTAGATACTTCTGAAACAAGTAAGGCAATTGATATTGTTTGGGTGCCTGGATCATTCGAACTACCAATAGCAACTAAAAAACTCCTGAAAAAATCAAACTATGATGTTGTAATTGCTCTTGGAGCTGTTATTCGAGGAGAAACTTCTCATTATGATGTTGTTATTTCTGAAGCTAGCAAGGGAATTTCACAAGTTTCATATGACAATAATGTTCCAATTATTTTTGGTGTTTTAACTACTGATACTATGCAACAGGCTCTAGAAAGAGCTGGCATAAAAAATAATCTTGGTTGGAATTATGCTTTACAAGCTATAGAAATGGGTTCTTTAATGAAAAATTTAAATTAGTTTTAAAAAAAGAAAGATTAAGTTTATTTCATTCCTTTTTTAAGATAAAATAATAAAGTTATGCGGATGTAGCTCAGTGGTAGAGCATCTCCTTGCCAAGGAGAATGTCGAGAGTTCGAATCTCTTCATCCGCTTCCCTAAATCCTTTCTACAGATAGGGTTTTTTATTGGATTGAGATATTTTCTAAATAAATGTTTGTAAACTTATACAAAATAATGCACTAAATCACCTTTTTAAGATTGTACGTATGATGAAAGATTTTTGGATTTAAAGATAATGATTTATTAATTAACGGATATTCCAAGACCTGTCAGAATCGATCATTAACCCATTGGTTTTTATGATTCTATTAATAAAAATAAAACTGATTCCCACAAAGCCAGAAATGGCAAGGTTGCTTAGTACTTTGATTGCACCAATTATCCCTCTATGCTTAAATTCAAGTTTTTTAAAATAAGAATTTAATTCGGGATAATTTTCTTGTAATTTCGAGTCAGAATAAAATAAATTATATGCAAAGTCAATTACTCCATAATTAATAAGTAAACAACAATATTTAAATTTTTTTGATGTATTTAGTTGTTTTGCTTTTTCAAAGGAAAGTCCATATAAAGCATCACCAAAAATCATTTGCCCCCTTGTTCTTCCAATATGTGGAACGTTTCTAGCTTTGAAAACTCGGTTTAAATAAAGTAACTGAAAATCTCTATCATAAAGAAAACTGCTGATATCATGGAAAAGCGGTTGCCCAGAATACATTTCCATAAACTCAACTTCAGTTTCAATAATTAAACACTCATTTAGCAACTCTTTTGCGCCTGAAAGAATATCTAGCTCACTTCCTTGGGTATCTAATTTGATTAAATCAGGGTTAAGAGAATTATTTAATGCAACTTTTTCTAGTGTTGTTTCATTAACGGAAATTTTCTTTTCAATACCGAACCCACTGTCAAATTCATTGACAAAGTTTTGACTGGGTTCAAATGATGAGCTTTCCGCCAATCTTTTATAAAGATAGAATTCTTTTTCTGCTAGATCTTCATTTCCAATAAATAAACCAAATACTCTTACCTTATGGAAATCATGATTATTCAATTTTGATTGAAGTCTCTTGGCCTCTTTTTTTTCAGCCTCAAAGCAGATAAGATCTATAGACTCTTTTAGACTGTTAAGTTCTTCTAAACTGAAATCTCGCGCTCCAACATCAATAACTTGTATTTTTTCGTTGCCTAAAATCTTTGACCAAAAACTTTCATTTTTATCCCAATTCATGTTATGTGGATAACATTTAGAGTAAGGTGATAAATTATAGAAATATGAATTAAGTGAATTAAAGCATTTTCTTAGTAATTCCTTTAAAACATTCTTTTTGTTTTTCAAATACAAGCATTGAATACTAACAAAATCATATCCTATTTTCTCTTGATACTGTCTAAATTTATCTCAAGACTCTTAATAACGATTTTATTAAATATACTAAAAACTTTAAATAAAACTTTTCTTCTAAAGTTCTCTTATCTTTAATCTTCAAAGATTATCGCGGTTCAATTAGATATTGCATGTTTCTAATAAATTTAATAAATATATTAGTAGTAAATATTTAAATATTTGAGTAAAGTTTCAATATTAAATGGTATGTTTTAAATATGTTTAAGACCCTTACTAAGGAGAATTTCGAAAGTTCGAATATTTTCATCCTCTTTTCAAAAATATTTTATTGACAGGTTGATATATGTCTACTGTAATAGTTGCTGGAGGTGCAGGCTATATAGGCTCTCATACTATAAGAGAACTTCAGAATGGAGGATTTGAACCTGTTGTCCTAGA
The DNA here is from genome assembly GCA_003210695.1 of Prochlorococcus sp. AG-679-P15. GTDB lineage: Bacteria > Cyanobacteriota > Cyanobacteriia > PCC-6307 > Cyanobiaceae > Prochlorococcus_A. The sequence goes on from QCUW01000014.1 coordinate 21,715, forward strand.
CAATCTAGTACATGGCCATAAAAAAATTGTTGAGGAAGTTTTAGGAGTTCCTTTAGTTATTGGTGAAGTTGGCGACAAGAAACTTTTAGAAAAACTTCTTTCGGGAGACCATCCCTCAACTAAAGGTAAAAATATAAAAGGAATTATGCATTTTGCTGCTTATGCTTATGTTGAGGAATCTGTTATTGATCCTGCTAAGTACTATAAAAACAATTTAGCTGAGACAATCATTCTTCTTGAGGCTTTGTTAGAGGATTCAAAGAAAAGAAATTCTAGACCTATCCCTATTGTTTTTAGCTCCACTTGTGCGACATATGGCTTACCTTTAGAAACCGAAATTCCAATACTGGAAACAACTCAGCAGAATCCCATAAACCCTTATGGCAGAAGTAAATTAATGATAGAAAAAATACTAATTGATTATCATAAAGCTTATAAGATTCCTGTATCTATACTTCGTTATTTTAATGCTGCAGGAGCAGATATTAAAGGAGACATTGGTGAAGATCATAATCCAGAAACACACTTAATTCCTCTAGTACTTGAAGCTCTTTTTAATAAAGACGGTTTTATAAAGGTTAATGGTATAGATTATCCAACATTTGACGGGACATGCATAAGAGATTATGTACATGTAAGTGATCTAGCAAAAGCTCATGTTTTAGCCTTAAATAAAATAATTAATGATAAAAGTTTATCAATTTATAATCTTGGAAATGGTAAAGGGTATTCAATAATGCAAGTAATAGATGTAGCAAAAAAAGTTACTGGGAAAGACATTAAAATATTAAAATCTAAAAGGAGGCATGGTGATCCCCCAGTACTTATTTCTTTATCTGAAAAAGCAAAAAGGGAATTATTATGGAAACCATCATTTCCAGATCTTGAGAGCATAATAAGGACTGCTTGGAATTGGTATCTTTTTAAAGAAAAAACAGCTCTTATAAACAAATAAATGGACTCTAAATCTCTTTTAAAAAGTCAATAGGGTAAATTTATGAAAATATATGGAAAGTATATTCTGAAATATAGGTTCTTATCTCCCGATGCTTAAATTATTAAAGAAGGTAATAAAAAAATCTCTTAGATTTACAATAAGGATTTTGACTAGGCCTTTTATAAGGCAGGAGTTATTTATATATTCTATTTATCAAAGATTGATTGATATTAAACCTGAAGGAATATCAAGGATTGATACAAATAATATGATTTCTAAGTTTATCAAATCTGATGAACCTTTTATGGTTGGAAGATTTGGTTGGACAGAAATTGATACTCTTATTCACTATGATAATTTTCTAAAAATGAATTCACTAGAAAAAATATATGAATGGTCCTTAACTTTGAGATATCCATTTTCCAAGAATTGTGTTTTAAATGATATCCATAGACAATCTGGTTTTTATCCAGTTACCCAAAAAAATATTGCTTTGTTTAGAGAAGAAATGATCTCTTCAATGAAGAGAGTTGATTTATTAGCATCTTGGGTAAAAGGGGAGTGCAGGTATCAAGAGTATATGCCAAATGCTCAAGTATGTAAATTAGATTTTATAGAGCCATACTTATCAGAAAATCCATGGTCTCAAGCTCTTGAAGGATTAAAAGTATTAATAGTTCATCCTTTTACAGATAGTATTTATGATCAATATTCGCAAAATCGAATTAACATTTTTAAAGATAAAAAGGTTCTTCCTAAATTCGAATTGAAATTAATAAAAGCACCTCAAACGCTTCCTGGCGATAGTTATGGTTTTTCTAATTGGTTTGAAACATTAGATGCTCTAACAGAAGAAACTTATCAAACGGATTTTGATATTGCTTTAATTGGTTGTGGAGCATATGGCTTCCCTTTGGCTTCTAGAATTAAAAAGTTTGGCAAAAAAAGTATCCATTTGGGGGGTTCTACTCAAATATTGTTTGGAATAAAAGGTAAGAGATGGGATCAGGAACCAACATTTATAGATCTTTATAATGAATTCTGGAAATATCCTTCTATTGATGAAAAACCAAAGGGTTACTTTGGGATTGATAAGGGTTGTTATTGGGCTCCTGATTTAGATAGATAGAAAATATCAAAAATTTCATATATTGTTTAATATTTATTTATATAAAATAAAAAAGATTTTTTTGAATATGTCAAAAATTATTTCTACAGAGGATTTAAAAGAATTGTTCACTAAGCCTTATGGTAAAGATGCTCCTTCCAAACAAAAATGGGCAGAATTCTACAATATAGATGTCACTTTCATTGATCCCACTCAAGAAACAAAAGGATTAGATTCTTATGTTGCGGCTCAAGAAAAATTAGTAAAAAGGTGTGACGATGTTTTTTTAGAAACTCATTCAATTTCAATAAATGAAGACTGCGGATTTGTAGAATGGACAATGGGTTTAAAGATAATGGGTAAAGAGTTTATTTATCCAGGTACTACGCGTTTGCTATTTTCAAAAAATGGATTAATAAAAGAACATAGAGATTATTTTGATTTTTGTGGTCCTACATTTGGGCCAGTTCCTATTTTAGGACCTTTTATAAGATGGCTTTACTCAAGATTTATATCTTAGATTTAAAGTAATTATTGTTTGAGAATTTATTTACATTTCTCGTACTAAAAGACTTTGAGAAGAAACTTCTTGAAAATCTAATTGGGAATAAAATAATTTTTTGTTCGTAGTCATTAAATAAATTTTCTTTGTATGTTTAATTTGTTTTGACTCTAAAATATTTTTTACAATCATTTTTCCGTAACCTCTTCCTTGATGATTTTGATCAATTACTATATCCCATAAAACGCTTCTATAGATACCATCTGATAAAGCTCTCCCAAAGCCAACTGGTTCATTTTGAGACCAGATACTAACAATAACATCGCTATTAGCAAGACATTTTCTTAGGTCATTAATTGTTCTATCCTTAGCCCAAAATGCATTACGATTTAAAAATTGTTGTAGCTTAAATAGTCCTTTAGTAGGCTTGAGATTAGGACCTAATCCAAAAAATCTCAGTCCAAAGGCCCCTTTTGAATGTTTAATTAAAAATACTGGTTTCATTAGTATAGAATTTCAAAATTATTAGAAAAAAAAGCAATAACTTGTTTGATAATTTTGATTTTAAACACCTTAATCGATAACTTTAGAAAAAATAAAGAGATATAAGTTTTACTCATTTAGTTGTAACGCACTAATTTATAATGTTTGTAATAGGATTAATTTTATAGAGGACTAACAATTATGCTAAAACTTTTGTTGGGAGATCCGAATACACGAAAGTTAAAGAGATATCAACCAATAGTTGAAGAAATAAACTTATTAGAAGAAGAAGTGTCTATATTAACCGATGATGAATTACGAAATGAGACTCAAAATCTTAAATCAAAGTTTTCATTAGAGTTAAATGTCAAAAGACAAAAAGAGCAATTAGAAGAAGTATTACCAAAAGCTTTTGCAATCGTTAGAGAAGCAAGTAAAAGAGTTTTAGAAATGCGTCATTTTGATGTCCAATTAATAGGTGGAATGGTTCTCCATGATGGGCAAATCGCTGAGATGAAAACTGGAGAAGGTAAAACGCTCGTTGCCACTCTTCCTTGCTACCTCAATGCATTAACTGGTAAAGGGGTACATGTTGTTACGGTTAATGATTACTTAGCTCGAAGAGATGCGGAGTGGATGGGACAAGTTCATCGTTTTTTAGGATTATCTGTTGGTTTAATCCAGCAAGATATGAGTCCTTTTGAAAGAAAGAAAAATTATGCATGTGATATAACTTATGCCACAAATTCTGAATTAGGGTTTGATTACTTAAGAGATAATATGGCAACTGATATCGAAGAAGTAGTTCAAAGAAAATTCAATTACTGTGTCATTGATGAGGTTGATTCAATTTTAATTGATGAAGCTAGAACTCCCCTAATTATCTCTGGCCAAATTGAAAGACCTCAGGAAAAATATCAAAAAGCTGCAGAATTATCATTATCTCTCATTAGAGCAAAAGAGTTGAGTAAAGATGGTGTTGATCCAGAGGGTGATTATGAAGTTGACGAAAAACAACGTAGTTGCATATTAACTGACCAAGGATTCGCGAAATGCGAAGAGTCCCTTAAGGTTAATGATTTATATGATCCTAAAGATCCGTGGGCGCATTACATTACCAATGCTTTAAAGGCTAAAGAATTGTTTGTAAAAGATGTAAATTACATCATTAAAAAAGATGAAGCAGTTATTGTTGATGAATTTACAGGAAGGGTTATGCCTGGCAGAAGATGGAGTGATGGACAACATCAAGCAATCGAAGCAAAAGAAGGTCTCAAAATTCAACCTGAGACCCAGACATTAGCATCTATAACCTACCAGAATTTTTTTCTTTTGTATCCAGTTTTAGCGGGCATGACTGGAACTGCCAAGACTGAAGAAGTGGAATTTGAAAAAACTTATAAGTTAGAGGCAACAGTTGTGCCGACTAATCAGGTTAGGAAGAGAAAGGACTGGGCTGATCAAGTTTTTAAAACAGAAATAGGAAAATGGAAAGCAGTCGCTAATGAAACAGCCGAAATACATAGGGAAGGTAGACCTGTTTTGGTAGGCACAACAAGTGTAGAAAAAAGTGAGTTATTAAGTAAACTTCTTTCTGAGCAGCAGATTCCACACAATTTATTAAATGCAAAACCAGAAAATGTGGAAAGAGAGGCAGAAATTGTAGCTCAAGCAGGAAGATCAAGTGCTGTGACTATTGCGACAAATATGGCTGGAAGAGGTACTGATATTATTCTTGGTGGTAATAGTGATTATATGGCAAGGCTAAAATTAAAAGAGATATTAATGCCTTTGCTTGTTAAGCCAGATAATGAGCATAAGCCTCCAATACCTCAACAAAAGAGTTCAAAAGCTGGAGGAGGTTTTTCCGCAAAGGTTAATTCAATCTCAAGTAAGAATAATAAAAGTAGCTTTGGCAGCCTTTTCCCATGTCAGTTAAGCGAAGAAGTTACAAAAAAACTATCTTCATTATCTGACGAACTTGTAAAGAATTGGGGAGATAGAACTTTAACTATTTTGGAATTAGAAGATAGAATTGCCACTGCTGCTGAAAAAGCGCCTACTGAAGATAAATTTATACAATCTTTAAGAGACGCATTAATAGATGTAAAAAATGAATATGAAAAGGTGTTAATTCATGAAGAAGAAAACGTAAGAAATGCTGGAGGTCTTCATGTTATTGGAACTGAAAGGCATGAGTCAAGAAGAGTTGATAATCAACTTAGAGGAAGAGCGGGCAGACAAGGAGATCTTGGAAGTACCAGATTCTTTTTATCCTTGGAAGATAATTTATTAAGGATTTTTGGGGGAGATAGGGTCGCAAATTTAATGAATGCTTTTAGGGTAGATGAAGATATGCCTATTGAGTCAGGAATGCTTACTAGATCTTTAGAAAGTGCTCAAAAGAAGGTTGAAACTTACTACTATGACATCAGAAAACAAGTTTTTGAATATGATGAGGTGATGAATAATCAAAGAAAAGCAGT